>NZ_SSDQ01000151.1:0-120566 GCF_004794315.1 Microbacterium sp. PF5
CCGACAACGGGACGTTGCCCGTGTTCGTGACCGTGAACGAGTACGCGATCGTGTCGCCCGCATCGGTCAGGCCGTTGCCGTTGACGTCCACCGGGTCACCCGCGGTCTTGTCGATCGTCGAACTCGGCGCGGACGCCTCCGACGGGGTCGTTGTCGAATCCGGGTCGGACGGGACCGGGTCACCGCCGGGCTCCGTCCCCGTGGCGGTAGCGGTATTCGCGACCTCGCCCGCCGCCTCATCCTCGGCCGTGACCGTGTAGGTCGCCGCCGTGCAGCTCGCAACGGCCCCGGGCGCCAGGGTGGTGGCGTCACAGGTGACCGTCCCGACCTTCGGGTCGCTGACGGTGATGTCGGTCAGGGTCACGTTGCCGGTGTTGGTCACCGTGAACGTGTAGTCGATCGTGTCGCCCTCATCCGTGATGCCGTTCGCGTTCACGTCCACCGGAGCACCCGCGGTCTTCTCGAACGACAGCGCCGGCGCGGCCGGGACGGCCGGGGTGGTGGTGCTGTCGTCGTCGGTGGGTGCCGGGTCGCCCGCGGGGTCTGTCGCCGAGGCGGTCGCGGTGTTCGCGACCTCGCCGGCGGCCTCGTCATCCGTGGTGACGGTGTACGCCGGGGCGGTGCAGGTGGCGACCGCGCCCGGTGCCAGGGTCGTCACATCGCAGGTCACCGTGCCGACCTTCGGATCAGCGACCGCGACATCGGTCAGGGTCACGTTGCCGGTGTTGGTCACGGTGAAGGTGTAGTCGATCGTGTCCCCGGCGTTGGTGAGGCCGTCCCCGTTCACGTCGACCGGCGTGCCGGCCACCTTGTCCAGCTCGAGCGCCGGGGTCTGGTCGGTGGGGGTGGTCGTCGTGTCGGGCTCAGACGGAACAGGGTCCTCTCCGGGCGGGGTGCCCGTGGCCGTGGCGGAGTTGTCGACGGAGCCGTTGTCCACGTCGGCCTGCGTGATCACATACGGTGCCGCGGTGCAGTTCGCAACCGCACCGGGGGCGAGCGTGGTGACATCACACGTCACCGCGCCGACCTTCGGATCGTTCACCGTCACATCGGCCAGCGGCACGTTGCCGGTGTTGGTCACCGTGAACGTGTACGCGATCGTGTCGCCCACATCGGTGACCCCGTTGCCATTCACATCCACCGGGGAACCCGCGGTCTTCTCGATCGTCGAACTCGGAGCCGACGCCTGCGACGGCGTCGTCGTCGAATCCGGGTCGGACGGAACCGGGTCACCGTTCGGAGCCGTCCCCGACGCCGTCGCCGTGTTCGCCACCTCACCCGCAGCCTCATCCGCCGCCGTCACCGTGTACGGCGCCGACGCACACGAAGCGACCGCACCCGGCGCGAGCGTCGTCACATCACACGTCACCGCACCCACCTTGGCGTCCGTGACCGCGACATCCGTCACCGTCACGTTGCCGGTGTTCGTCACCGTGAACGTGTACGCGATCGTGTCACCCTCATCCGTGATGCCATTCGCATTCACATCCACCGGCGTCCCCGCCGTCTTCTCAAACGACAGCGCCGGCGCCGGCGTGACGACCGGAGTGGTCGTGCTGTCGGGGTCGGAGGCGACCGAGTCGCCGTCCGGGTCCGTGCCCGCGGCCGTCGCGGTGTTCGCGACCTCGCCCGCGGTCTCATCCGCAGCGGTGATCACGTACGGCGCCGCGGTGCAGTTCGCGACCGCACCGGGGGCCAGGGTGGTCACATCACACGTCACCGCGTCGACCTTCGGGTCGTCCACCGTGATCTCCGACACCGCCACATTGCCGGTGTTGGTCACCGTGAACGTGTACGCGATCGTGTCACCGGCGTTCGTGATGCCGTTGCCGTCGACGTCCACCGGGGCGCCCGCGACCTTGTCGATCGTGAGAGCCGCGGCCGAGGCGACGACCGGGGTCGTGGTGCTGTCGTCGGCGGTGGGGGCGGGGTCGCCGCCGGGGTCGGTGGCTGCGGCGGTCGCGGTGTTCGCCACCTCGCCCGCGGTCTCGTCCGCGGCGGTGATCGTGTACGGCGCTGCCGTGCAGGTGGCCACGGCCCCGGGAGCGAGAGTCGTGACGTCACACGTGACGGTGCCCACCTTCGGGTCGTCGACGGCTACGTCGGTCAGTGTGACGGTGCCGGTGTTCGTGACGGTGAACGTGTACGCGATGGTGTCGCCCTCGTCGGTCAGGCCGTCCGCATTCACGTCGACCGGTGTGCCCGCGGTCTTGTCCAGCACGAGCGACGCGGTCTGGTCGGTCGGGGTGCTCGTGGTGTCGGGGTCGGAGGTGATCGCAGGTTCTCCGGGCGGGGTGCCCGTGGCCGTGGCGGAGTTGTCGACCGAGCCGTTGTCGACGTCGGCCTGCGTGATCGTGTACGTCGCGGCGGTGCAGCTCGCGACCGCACCGGGAGCGAGGGTGGTCGCATCACAGGTGACCGCGCCGACCTTCGGGTCGTCCACCGCGACATCGGCGAGCGGCACGTTGCCGGTGTTGGTCACGGTGAAGGTGTAGGCGATCGTGTCGCCGGCGTCGGTCACCCCGTTGCCGTTGACGTCGACCGGAGCACCCGCTGCCTTGTCGATCGTGAGACTCGGTGCCGAGGCAACGACCGGCGTCGTCGTCGTGTCGGTGTTCGACGGGACGGCGTCACCGCCCGGGTCCGTGCCTGCGGCCGAGGCGCTGTTCACGACCTCGCCCGCGGTCTCGTCCGCAGCGGTGATCGTGTACGGCGCCGCGGTGCAGGTCGCCACGGCTCCGGGCGTCAGCGTGGTGACGTCACACGTGACGGCGCCGACGAGGGCATCCGTGACCGCGATGCCCGCCACCGTGACGTTGCCGGTGTTGGTGACGGTGAAGGTGTACGCGATGGTGTCGCCCTCGTCCGTGATGCCGTTGGCGTTCACATCCACGGGGGTGCCTGCGGTCTTGTCGAACGACAGCGCCGGCGCCTGGTCGGTGGGGGTGGTCGTGGTGTCGGGGGTGGTCACGACCGGGCCGCCCGTCGGGTCCGTGCCGTTCGCGGTGGCGGAGTTGTCCACCGAGCCGTTGTCCATGTCGGCCTGGGTGATCACGTATGGGGCGGCCGTGCAGGTCGCGACTCCCGTCGGCCCGAGCGCCGTGACATCACAGGTCACCGTGCCGACCCTGGGGTCGTTCACGGCGATGTCCGACACGGTGACGTTGCCGGTGTTGGTCACCGTGAACGTGTACGCGATGGTGTCGCCGACGTCCGTCGAGCCGTTCCCGTTGACGTCCACGGGCGTTCCCGCGGTCTTGTCGATCTCGAGGGCCGGTGCGGGTGCGACCACCGGAGTGGTGGTGCTGTCGTCGTTCGACGGGACGGCGGTGCCGCCGGGATCGGTGCCGGTGGCACTCGCGGTGTTCGCGACCTCGCCCGCGTCCTGGTCCGCGGCAGTGATCGTGTAGGCGGGCGCGGTGCAGCTCGCGACCTCACCGGGAGCCAGGGTGGTCACGTCGCAGGTCACCGCGCCGATCTTCGGGTCGGTGACGGTGATGCCACTCATCGTGACGTTGCCCGTGTTGGCGACGCTGAACGTGTAGGCGATGGTGTCGCCCGCGTCGGTGATGCCGTTCGCATTCACATCCACCGGGGCGGCGGCCGTCTTGTCGAACAGCAGTGCCGGGGCCTGCTCGGTGGGTGTCGAGGTGGTCGACTCGTTCGAGGCGATGGGGTCGCCGCTGGGGTCGGTGCCCGCCGCGGTGGCGCTGTTGTCGACGGCGCCGGCATCGGTCTCCGCCTGGGTGATGACGTAGGGCGGCGCGGTACAGGTGGCCACGGCGTCGGGTGCCAGGGTCGTGGCGTCGCACGTGATCGCGCCGAGCTTCGGATCGGTGACGGCGATGTTCGCGATGGTGGTGTTACCGGTGTTCGTGACGGTGAAGGTGTAGGCGATGGTGTCGCCGGTGTCGGTGGTCCCGTTGCCGTTGACGTCGACCGGGGTGCCCGCGGACTTCACGAGATCGAGGGTGGACAGGGCCTGCACGGTGTCGGTCGTGCTGATCGGCGTCGGCTCCTGGGTGGAGCTGGCGCTGGCGGTGTTGGTGTACGAGTCGATCGTCTCCGGCGCGGGAGTGTCCACGGTCACCTGGTAGGTGACCACGAGCGATTCGCCCGGAGGGATCGTGAACGGATCCGTCGGTCCGACGAGCGACCCGGCGACGGGATCGCCGCCGACGAGGTCGGGGTTGGTCCCTCCCGCCGCGTTGTCGCGCACGGTGGTGCCCTGCGTGGCGACGGTGGACCCGGGCACATAGGTGACGCCCGCGGGGAGCACGTCGTCGACGGTGACGCCCGTCTGCGGGATCGTCCCGGCGTTGGTCAGCGTGATCGAGTAGGTCAGCGTCTGTCCGCCGTCGACGATCCCGTCGGCGTCGTCGTTCGTCTTCGCGATCTGCATCGCCGGGGGAAGCACCTCGATCGGTGCGGAGAACGAGTTCGCCGTCTCGCCCACGATGTTCGCGGAGAGAGCCCCGGGCTCGATCGTGTTGGTCTGGGCGCCGGGTGTGACGCCGATCACCGGCACGGTGATGGTGCAGCTTCCCGGCACGATCGCCCCGTTCGGCCCGGTGGCCGCGGGGATCGAAGCACCGCTCAGGCTGACGGTCGTCCCGCCGGGGGGCGCCGTGAGTGTTGCGGCGGTACATGTCGTCGTCGCCGTGCCCGTCGGTGCGATGCGGATGTTGGAGGGCAGGTTGTCGGTCAGCGCCGCCCCGGTGATGCCGGTGGTGGGGGCGAGGTTGGTGTTGTTGATCGTGATCGTCAGGGTGGTCGTCTCGCCCTGAGCGATCGGCGACTTGGCGAAGGACTTGGAACCCGAGAGCGGCGGCAGGCAGGAGAACGCGGGGGTGTGGCCGTCGGGAGCGTTCTGCAGGGCCGTCTGATTGGCGGTGTAGGTCCAGGTGGCCGGAGCCCCGGTGGTCACGAGCCGGTCCAGCGTGCCCGTGGGCGTGGAGTATCCGGCGATGTAGACCTCGTTGCTGATCGGCGAGGCCACGGGCACGCGCATGTTCGAGCCACCCGCGGTGAACGTCCGCAGCAGCGCCCCGGTCGACGCGTCGTACACGAACGTGTGTCCGGCCTCGCCACTGGCCACGAGGTAGTTGGTGTTGGGGACGAACGTGAGTCCGTGGATCTGCTCGGTGGTCGTGATGGTGCGCACGAGGGCCGACGGCGCGGTCCTGTTGCGGATCGGGATCGACAGGACGGTCTCGCTGGCGGCGGCGATGTACGTGGCGTTGACGGCGACCGTGTGCGCCGGAGCCGCTCCCGCGATGACGCGGGACGTCGTCGTCGAGGTGCTGCTCATGTCGATCACGGAGATCCCGCCGTTGGTGCCGTCGTCCTTGGCGACGAACAGCTCGTTTCCGTAGGCATCGACCCATCCCGGACGAGAACCGGCGGCGCCGACCGTGATCACGCGGGACACGGTGTTGGTCGCGGTGTCGATCACGCTGACGGTGTTGGACCCGATGTTCGAGATGAACACCTGCGAGCCGTCGGCGGAGCTCCACGCGCCGACCGACGCGGAGAACGACGGGTGGTTGATCGTCGTGACCGCGAGGGTCGCGGTGTCGATCACCTGTACGGACCCGTTGCCGTTCGCCACGTAGACCCGCGATCCGTCCGGGAGCGACGTCACACCGTAGGGGGTGCCGCCGACGGGGATGTTCCGGATGTTCGTGTCGGTGCCGGTGTAGATCATCGAGACGGAGCCGGAGCCCGTGTTGACGAAGTACCCGACGCCCTCCGTACTCGTACAGGAGAACTGGAACTGGGCTTCGGCCGGCTTGGGCGGCGCGACGACCGTCACGAGGAGGCTGGCGAGCAGCGCGAGCAGGGCGATGATCGCCCAGCGGCGTCTCGTCTCGTTCCGTCCTGCAGTCGGCGCGATGAAATTGTGGTGTTCTGAGGCGAACATCCGACCCTCCGGCAACCCCCGCCAGATGGAATCAGCAATCGCCGGAGCACGGGGCTCCAGCACTCAGCAGGCTAGCCCCGCCGGAAATGCGACGATGGGTGACTTTAGGAATTCACCGTGATGACTTTAGGTATTCGCTGATAGCCGAAGGTCACTGCCGAGCGGCGGAGACGAGGGCGTGCGGGGCCAGGTTCACCCGCTCCGCTCCGGTGTCCGTCACGATCACGATGTCCTCGATCCGGGCGCCCCACCGACCGGGGAAGTAGATGCCCGGCTCGATGCTGAACGCCATCCCCGGCCGCAGCACGAGGTCGTTGCCGGGAGCGATGTAGGGCTCCTCGTGCACCGAGACACCGATCCCGTGGCCCGTGCGGTGCAGGAACGCCTCGCCCAGTCCGGCCTCGGCGAGCACCGTGCGCGCGGCGGCATCGACCTCGGCGGCCGTCGCCCCGGGACGCACGGCATCGACCGCGGCCTGCTGCGCCCGCACGAGCACGGCGATGCGTTCGGCCTCCTCCGCGCCGGGGTCGCCGACGACGTAGGTGCGTGTGCTGTCGGAGTTGTAGCCGCTGGGCACCGCACCGCCGATGTCGACCACGACGATGTCGCCCTCCTCGATCACCCGGTCGGAGACCTCATGATGCGGGTCGGCCCCGTTCGGACCGGATCCGACGATCACGAACTCGACCGTGCGGTGGCCCTCCTCGACGATCGCGGCGGCGATGTCGCCCGCCACCTCGCGTTCCGTCCGTCCGGCGCGCAGCCACTCGGGCACGCGGCGGTGCACGGCATCGATGGCGGCACCCGCACGCCGGAGCTCCGCGATCTCCGCGTCGTCCTTGATCATCCGCCCCTCGCGCAGCACCGGGGTCGCGAGCTCCACCCGCACCCCCAGGCGTTCCGCGATCGGCACCACGTGGAGCGCGGGCAGCGCGTCGGAGACCCCGGCCCGCTGGACCTCGCCCGCCGCCGCGAGCACCAGGGCATACGGATCCTCCCCGTCCACCCAGTCGGCGATGGTCAGACCGAGTTCGCCGGCCGCGGTGCTGCGGATCTTCGCCAGCTCCATGCGCGGCACCACGATGGTCGCGCGCGCGTCGGGGGTGAGCACCAGCGCCGTGAGCCGTTCGATCGTGTCCCCCTCGACCCCGAGCAGGTACTGGAGGTCGGGCCCCGGTCCGACGACCACGGCGTCGAGTCCGGCGTCCGCGGCGAGCGCGGCTGCACGGGTGAGTCGGGAGGCGTAGACGGAGGCGGGGAACGGGGGAGTGCTCACGGTTCCACGGTAGTGCCGGGGTGCCGTCGCTGTCTCGGCTTCGGAGCGCTTCAGCTGATGGCCTGGCGCAGCCGGTCCGCGAGGAACTCCCGGTCCTTCGGCGTCAGGTCGATCACAGCGTACGCCGTGGGCCACACGGTGCCGTCGTCGAGGTTCGAGATCGGCTCGAACCCGAACGTCCCGTAGCGCACCTTGAACTTGCTCGCGGGCTGGAAGAAGCACAGCACCTTCCCGTCTCGACCCCACGCGGGCATGCCGTAGTACGTGCGCGGCACCAGGTCGGGGGCGACTTCGGAGACCAGGTCGTGCAGCTTCCGCGCCAGCGTCCTGTCGTGCTCGTCGAGCTTGTCGATGGCCTCCGTGATATCGGCTTCGCCGGCCGCCCTCAGCTCCTCGGGCGACTTCTTGGCACGCGACCGTCGGGTGCGGGCCTCCTTCGCGGCGGCCTGCATGGCCTCGCGCTCCTCGGCGGTGAAGTTCTTCTCGTTGTCGGCGGCCATGGTTTCCGTCCTCTCGGTGTGGCTGATCTCCACAGAATAGGAACCATCCGAGCGCCGTCGCTTCTCGATTCGTGATCGATGCGCGCCGGCCGACACGTGGTCGGAGCGTGGCGTGCCCTGCGGATAGGGTGTGAGCCATGGACCTGCGCGTCGCCGCATACGGGGTCGTCACCGATGAGGGTGGCCGGCTCCTCCTGGCGCGCTGGATCGAGGGGCGTCGCACGGCGTGGACCATGCCGGGCGGCGGGCTCGAGCCGGGCGAGGCCCCGGAGGACGCGGTCCGCCGGGAGTTGCGCGAGGAGACCGGGTACACCGTGCGGGTCGGCGCGCTGCTCGGTATCCATTCGCGGGTGATCCCGGCAGGGCGGCGGGTGCAGAAGGCGGCGGAACCACTCCACACACTGCGCATCGTCTACCGCGCCGAGGTCACCGGCGGACGGCTGCGCTTCGAGACCGAGGGCTCGACCGACAGGGCCGAGTGGTTTCCGCTCGCGGCCGTCGCGGGGCTGCAGCGGGTCAAGCTGGTCGACATCGCCATCCGGATGGCGGGACTCGCCTGAGCGCTGGCGGTCAGCGCTCCTCGGGAATGGAGATGTCGGCGACGGTGGCGCCGTAGGCGGCGATCAGGTCGTCGGCGTCCACGAACAGGCTGTAACCGTGCGCACCCGCTCCCATGGCGATCCGCTGCCCGACGATGGACTCGTCGGCGTACACGGGCCAATCGGTCGTGCTGCCGATCGGGACGATCGTGCCCCGCTCATACCCCGTGGCCGCGAGGGCGAGCTCGGGTTCGGGCAGTCGCAGCTTGTTGACGCCGACCACGGCACGCAGCTTGGGCCACGAGATCGACCGACCGCCGGGGACCAGGGCGAACAGATAGGTGTCGTCGGAGCGCTTCACCACGAGGGTCTTTACGATGCCGGACGGCGGGATGCCCAGGATCTCCGCGGCCTCATGCAGGCTGCGCGCCTGCGGCCGCTCGCGGATCTCGATGTCGAGTCCGCGGGCGGCCGCAGCATCCCGCACCCGCGCGTGCGGGTCGGGGGTGGTCACGCGTCGGGAGCCGACAGCGGGTCGTCGGCGACCCAGAGCTCGTCGTCGGCGCGGAGGGCCTGCCAGGCGGCGTAGAGCACTCCGACGGCCGCAGCCGCACCCAGCACGATCGCGATGACCGAGCCGAGGCCGGGGCCCTTCTTCGGAGCGACGGCCTTGCGGGCCTTGTATTCGATGCCCTGACGCTTCGCGTTGGCGACATCCCACGCGGTGAGCGCGGTGCCGACGACGCCGCCGACGATCGGCACGACCTTGTCGTCGACGACGTGCCTGCCGACCTTCACGCCGCGGTCGACCACGGGGGCGACACGACGGTTGTAGGTGTCCTGGACGGCGGGGACGAGCTGTTCCCGATTGAAGTTGCCGAGCTGACGGCCGGCCTCTCGGGCGACGTCGGCGGCGTGGCCGACGAGCACCTGCTGGTCCTCCCACAGCTGGTTGGCGTCCTTCTGAAGACGACGAAGCTGCTTCTTCCGCTTGCGGCTGAGGCTCACGATGCTCTCCTGTCCATTGGAGTACGGGTTCCCCATCTTGCCACGACACCCTGGATGGGGGGAGGGAATCGCCCGCCCCTTGCATCATCCGCCGAGGGGATGTACAGACCCGGGCCACTCATCGGAAGCTCTGCGAGAATGAGGGCATGGTTCACGCTTCCCACGTCGCAACTCTGCACACCAACCACGGTGACATCGTCATCAACCTCTTCGGCGACCACGCTCCCAAGACGGTCAAGAACTTCGTCGGCCTGGCCGACGGCACCCAGGAGTGGACGCACCCCGCCACCGGCAAGCCGGGTGAGGGTCCTCTCTACAAGGACGTCATCTTCCACCGCATCATCCCCAACTTCATGATCCAGGGCGGCGACCCGCTCGGTCAGGGTGTGGGCGGCCCCGGCTACAACTTCGATGACGAGATCAACGGGGAGCTCGACTTCAACGAGCCCTACATCCTCGCGATGGCCAACGCCGGCCTGCGCCGCAACGCCATCACCGGCAAGGTCGAGGGCACGAACGGCTCGCAGTTCTTCATCACGACCGACCCGACCCCGTGGCTGCAGGGCAAGCACACCATCTTCGGCGCCGTCGCCGACGACGCCTCGAAGAAGGTCGTCGACGCCATCGCCGCCGTGCCCACCGCGGCCGGTGACCGCCCGGTCGAGCCGGTCGTGCTGCAGTCGATCGACATCGTCGCCGCCTGACGGAAGCCGCGGCCGATCCGGATGTCGACGCCCGAGTTCACGAGTAATCGCGACAACTTCTGCTACCGGCATCCGGATCGGCAGAGCTTCGTGCTCTGCCAGCGGTGTCTGCGCACCATCTGCCCCGAGTGCCAGACCCAGGCCGCCGTCGGCGTGATCTGCCCGGAGTGCATGGCGGCCGAACGCAAGAACCGCACTCCCGCCCAGAAGAAGGCCGCCCGACGCTGGGGGAACCGCGGCGGTGCTCTGGCGATGACCCGCGACGGCAAGCCCGTCGTCACCTACGTGCTGCTGGCGATCACGTCGTTCATCGGCCTCGTGCAGCTCATCCCCGGGCTCAACCAGCCGATCACACAGGCGCTGGGCTTCTACGCACCGTTCCTCTACCCCAACCTGTTCGCGGTGCCGTTCGAGCCGTGGCGACTGCTGACGGTGCTGTTCGTGCACGGCGGCTTCGTGCACCTCGCGCTCAACATGCTGGCGCTGTGGATGCTCGGCCAGAGCCTCGAACCCATGCTGGGGCGGGCGCGCTACCTGGCGCTGTACCTGATCAGCGGACTCGGTGGATCGGTCATGGTCGCGATCCTCGCGCCGGGCTCATGGACGGTCGGAGCCTCCGGCGCCATCTTCGGTCTGCTCGCGTCGCTGCTGATCATCGGCCGCCACATCGGGGCGAACGTGACCGGGATCCTCGTCATCCTCGCGATCAACTTCGCCTTCGGGTTCTTCGCCGGCGGTATCTCCTGGCAGGCGCATCTGGGCGGGGCCATCGTGGGCGCGATCGTGGCCTTCATCTATACGCGCACGAAACGCCGTGAGCAGCGCGTGTGGCAGATCGTCTTCCTCTCGGCCCTGGTGGTTCTCCTGCTCGTGATCGTGGCGTTCGTTCCGCCGCTGCTCCTTTTGGCCTGATCCCGAGTTGTTAACAGAGTTGTTAACGCCTGTGAATAACATCGGTGTAATTCTCCCCATGCTGTGGAGAGAACTGTGGATAACTTCGCCGACGCCGTGAGCGACGGCACGGAGGGGCCGGCACTCTCCGAGTACCGGCCCCTCCGTGCTCCCGCGGCTCAGCGCCCGGGTCGGATCGTCACGTTCCCCGCCGCGAGGGAGACGTCGATCGTGTGTCGCGCGTTCGACCCCTGATCGACGGTGGCATCGAGCGAGCCGGCGCTCACGTCCTGGGTGAGGCTGTACTCCACGTCGGGCAGCGTGAGGTCGACCGATCCCGCGCTCGCATCGACCGATGTGCGCGCGGGCGCCGAGCCCGTGAGCTCCACCGTGAGATCGCCCGCCGAGATGCCCAGGTCGGCCTCGGCCACGGAGTCCAGCACGATGTCGGCGCGCCCGGCGTTCATCTGCACGTCGAGCGTCTCCGCCGCGCCCTCGACATCGAGCGACCCCGCGTTCACGTCGAGCTCGAGGTCACCGAAGTCACCCGTCACATCCAGGCTGCCCGCGTTGAGCGTGAGGTTCGCATCCAGACCGGCGTCGCGCAGGCTCTCGGGCAACGTCAGCACCGCGACCTCCTCGTCGCCGAACCAGTTGCCGAACCACCAGCCGAACACACCCCGCGGGCTCTTCACGACGAGTTCGTCGCCCTCCCGCTCGAACGTCCAGGCCTGCCCGCGGCCGTTCGTGACCGCCAGTTCGGCGTCGTCCACGTCACCGAACTCCACCCGCACACTGCTCGCGTCGGCATCGAGGTCGACGCCGTCGATCCCGTCCACGCCGACGGTCTGGACCGAGTCGGGTCGGCTCGATGACATCACGGAGCCCGCGGCTGCGGCCGCCGCCGTGCCTCCGGCGCCGAGCAGGGCGAGGCCGCCCACCACCGCGGTGATCACGAGGATCGCCGTGGCGCCCGAGGAACGTCCGGGCTCGGTACCGGAGCCGCCCGACACCATCGGTGCGGGCTCGGCCGGGGCGTGAGGTGCCGTCGCAGGGGGAGGGGTGAGCGGCGTGTGGCCGCCCTGGGGGCCCTGATCTTCGGTGGTCATCGTGCCATTCCTGTCTGTCCGGTCGGCGGCGTGGGGCCGCCCGTGTTCTCGATGTGTGCCAGGGCCGCCAGCACGCGACGGTTTCCCGACTCGTCCTGCTCGAACCCCAGCTTCTGGAAGATGGAGGTGATGTGCTTCTCGACACTCGCCTCGGAGACGAACAGCAGTCCGGCGATCGCTTGGTTCGACTTGCCCTCCGCGATCAGTGCCAGCACGGTGCGCTCACGTTCCGTGAGGCGCAGCATCCGGTCGTCGCGGTTGCGTCGCGTGAGCAGCTGCGCCACGACCTCCGGGTCGAGCACGGTCGCTCCGTCGGCGATCCGCTGCACGGACTCGATGAACTCCGCGACGTCGGCGACCCGGTCCTTCAGCAGGTAACCCAGGGGCCCTCCCTGCGCCGCGATCAGGTCAGACGCGTAGCGCTCCTCCACGTACTGCGACAGCACGAGGATCGGAAGGGACGGATGCGTCGCCCGCAGCGCCAGCGCCGCACGGATCCCCTCGTCGGTGAACGTCGGAGGAAGCCGCACGTCCAGGATGCAGAGCTCCGGGTCGGCGGATGCCACGGCCTCCGCCACACCGTCGGTGTCGGTGAGCGCGGCCACCACCTGATGACCCGCGTCTTCCAGCAGACGCACGAGCCCCTCCCGCAGCAGGACCGAGTCCTCGCAGATCAGGATGCGCATGGCACGTTCACCTCCAGGCTGGTCGGACCACCGAGCGGGCTGTCCAGGCGGAACGTTCCGCCGGCGGCGAGGATCCGGTTCGCGATGCCGTCGAGGCCGCCGCCGGGGAGCACCTGCGCGCCGCCCATGCCGTTGTCCTCCACGCGGGCCCACAGCACGTTGCCCTCGCGCAGTCGCACCGTGACCCGGGCCTCGCTCGCGCGAGAGTGCTTGGCGGCGTTGGTGAGGGATTCCGCGATCGAGAAGTACACCGCGGCCTCGGCCTCACGACTGCACCGCCCGTCCATCCGCACGTCGAGGTGCACGGGGATGTGCGAACGGCCGGCGAGTGCGGACAGCGCCGCGTCCAGCCCGCGGTCGTCGAGGACCGAGGCGTGGATGCCCCGCGCGAGCTGCCGCAGCTCGGTGATCGCCGCCTTCGTCGAGGTGTGCGCCTCCGAGATGAGGTCCTTGGCCGCGTCGGGATCGGTGTCGATCTTCTGCTGGGCCAGGCCCAGGGTCATGCCGACCGAGACGAGACGCGGCTGCACGCCGTCGTGGAGATCCCGCTCGATGCGGGTGCGCTCCACGTCGGCCGCACGCACGGCTCCCTCCCGCTGCGCCGTCGAGGCACGCACCCGCTCCGTGAGCTCGGTCTCCCGACTGCGGGCGACGATCGCCAGGGACAGGGTGCGGTGCAGGAATGCGAGTCCGATGATGCCGGCCGCCGATGCGGCGACGCCCAAGATCCCGATGAGCGGAGCCCAGGCGACGGGGATCCCGGCACCGCCGAAGGGTCCCATGATGCTGTCGGCAGAGGTCAGGGGGGCGAAGGAGATGATGATCGACCACACGAGGCTCCAGGCCAGGCGGAGCACGACCCAGCCCAGCACTGCCGAGATGGCGAAGTTCGCGACGGCACGCCACATGCGTCCGTCGATGGCCTGTCGCCCGAGGGCGCGGAGCCAGCCGGCGAAGCCGGGACGATCGCGCGGCTGCAGTCGCAGGGGCGCGAGCGGGGTGCGGTAGAGACCGGCGACGCGCGCGACCTCGAACCAGCCGAGGCCGTAGAGCGCGTAGACGAGACCGACGAGCAGGACGATACCGATGCCGGCGACGAACACGAGGCCGATCCCCGTCCCGAGCAGTGCGCCGAGGGTGGCGAAGATCCCGCCGCCGAGGACGCCGATGCCCGCCAGATGCAGGACCGTGAGGAAGAGGCGCAGCGGTGGCTTCGCCGGAGCGGCGGCCGGAGGCGCAGGCTGAGTGGTCATGTTTCCACGGTACGGGGGAGGGTGCCACGCGGGCACCGAGGCAGCCGGACACTCCGGTTCGGGTTTTCCCTACCCGGGACCGCCCTCGCCACTGTCCTCGTCTGCTTCACTGGTGGCATGACAGCCCACGAGGGAGAACCGCACGGCACCGGAGTGGGTCAGCGCCTCAACTGGCTTCGCGCCGGTGTCCTCGGAGCGAATGACGGGATCGTGTCGGTGGCATCGCTGGTCGTGGGCGTCGCCGGTGCCACCACGGATAACGCCGCGCTCCTCACCGCGGGCGTCGCCGGTCTGGTGGGTGGGGCGATCTCCATGGCTCTGGGCGAGTACGTCTCCGTGAGCAGCCAGCGCGACAGCGAGCGCGCGCTCATTGCCAAGGAGAAGGAAGAGCTGCGCACGATGCCGGAGGCGGAGCTCGCCGAGCTCACCTCCCTGTACCGCGACCGGGGGCTCACGGAGGTCACCGCGCGCCGTGTGGCCGAGGAGCTCACCGCGCACGACGCTCTGTCGGCACACCTCGAGGTGGAGCTCGGCATCGATCAGGACGACCTGGTCAACCCGTGGCACGCGGCGCTGTCCTCCGCGATCGCGTTCACGCTCGGCGCGCTGCTCCCCTTGCTGGCGATCCTGCTGCCCCCGCCCGACTGGCGAGTCCCGGTGACCTTCGTCGCGGTGTTGATCGCCCTGGCCGCGACGGGCACGATCTCGGCGAGGATCGGAGGATCCGCGCCGGGCCGAGCGGCACTGCGGCTCGTGATCGGCGGAGCGCTCGCGCTGCTCGCGACGTGGCTGATCGGCACGCTCCTCGGAACGACCGGCGTGGTCTGAGCCGCCGCGCCGTGCACACGACTAAGGGCGGGTGCTGCGGCACCCGCCCTTCGTCGTGACTCGCGTCAGTTCGACATGAAGCCGACGAGCAGGCCGCCCGTCACCTTCACGGCGAGGTTGTAGATGCCGGCGATCACGGCGCCGAGCACCGTGAAGACGATCAGGTTCAGGATCGCCACGACCGCGGCGAAGGCCATCACCTGCGGCAGGCCGACGACCTCGGACAGCACGAACGCGTTGTCCGTGATGCCCTGGAGGAACTCGTCTGCGGTCGACATGATGCCCGTCGCCTGGAGCACCAGGAAGATGAGGAAGAAGGAGACCATCGTGACGACGGCGAGAGCCACGGCTCCCAGGAAGGAGAGCTTCACCGCTGACCAGAAGTCGACGTACACCAGGCGGAGGCGAACCTGCTTGCCACTGGTCTTGCGGGTCGACTTCTTCGCCAGCTTGTCGGCCACTGTGCTCATGCGTCTGTATCCTCGGGTGTCTCTGTCGTCTGGGGGGCCTCGGTGTCGACATCCGCTTCGGCCTCGTCTTCTGCGAGACCGCGCTCACCGTTACGGGCGATGGCGAGGATGCGGTCGGCCTCCGTCGTGCGGGCGAACACCACTCCCATGGTGTCTCGACCCTTCGCGGGGACCTCGGCCACGGCAGAGCGTACCACCTTGCCGCTGGACAGAACCACCAAGACCTCGTCGTCCTCCGCGACGATCAGACCACCCGCGAGAGTGCCCCGATCGTCGTTCAGTTTCGCGACCTTGATGCCCGTTCCACCACGGCCCTGGACCCGGTATTCCTCGACCGCCGTGCGTTTCGCGTACCCGCCGTCGGTGACCACGAAGACGAACTTCCCGGCGGCCGCGACCGAGGCGGACAGCAGGCAGTCGCCGTCGATCTTGAACTTCATGCCGCGCACACCGGCGGTCGCGCGACCCATGGGGCGCAGCGCCTCGTCGGTCGCCTCGAACCGCACCGACATGCCTCGGCGGCTGATGAGGAGGATGTCGTCCTCGGCGTTGACGAGCAGCGCGCTGACGAGCTCGTCCTCCTCGTTGAGGCGGATCGCGATCACGCCGCCCTGACGGTTCGTGTCGTACGCGTCGAGTCGGGTCTTCTTCACCAGACCGTCGCGGGTCGCGAGGACGAGGTAGTCGGCGACCTCATAGTCGCGGATGTCGAGCACCTGGGCGATGCTCTCGTCGGGCTGCAGGGCGAGCAGGTTGGCGACGTGGGTGCCCTTCGCGTCGCGACCGGCCTCTGGCACCTCATACGTCTTGGCGCGGTAGACGCGGCCCTTGTCCGTGAAGAACAGCAGCCAGTGGTGCGTGGTGGTGACGAAGAAGTGCTCCACGATGTCGTCGGCGCGGAGCTGGGCGCCCTTGACGCCCTTGCCACCGCGGTGCTGCGAGCGGTAGTTGTCGCTGCGCGTGCGCTTGATGTAGCCCTCGCGCGTGACGGTGACGACCATCTCCTCTTCGGCGATGAGGTCTTCCATCGAGACGTCGCCGTCGAACCCGTGCAGGATGTGCGTGCGACGCTCGTCGCCGAAGCGGTCGACGATCGCGGTGAGCTCCTCGCGGATGATCGTGCGCTGCCGGCCCTCGTCGGCGAGGATCGCCTTGTACTCGGTGATCTGCGCCTCGAGCTCGGTGGCCTGGTCGATGATCTTCTGGCGCTCGAGGGCCGCGAGGCGACGCAGCTGCATCTGCAGGATCGCATCGGCCTGGATCTCGTCGATGTCGAGGAGCTTCTGCAGGCCCTCGTTCGCGTCGGCCGTGGTCTGCGATCGGCGGATGAGCGCGATCACCTCGTCGAGGGCATCGAGCGCCTTCAGGTAGCCGCGCAGGATGTGCATGCGCTTCTCGGCCTCGTTGAGGCGGAACTGGGTGCGCCGCACGATCACGTCGATCTGGTGCGCGATCCAGTTGGTGACGAAGCCGTCGATCGCGAGCGTGCGCGGAACACCGTCGACGATCGCGAGCATGTTCGCGCCGAAGTTCTCCTGCAGCTGCGTGTGCTTGTACAGGTTGTTGAGCACGACCTTCGCGACCGCGTCACGCTTGAGCACCACGACGAGGCGCTGACCGGTGCGGTCGGAGGACTCGTCACGGATGTCCGCGATGCCGGTGATCTTCCCGTCGCGCGCGAGGTCGCCGATCTTCACCGCGACGTTGTCGGGGTTCACCTGATACGGCAGCTCGGTGATCACGAGGCACGTGCGGCCCTGGATCTCCTCGACGTTCACGACCGCGCGCATCGTGATCGAGCCGCGTCCCGTGCGATAGGCCTCGTGGATGCCCTTCGTGCCGAGGATCTGCGCGCCGGTGGGGAAGTCCGGCCCGGGGATCCGCTGGATCAGACCGTCGAGCAGCTCCTCGCGGGAGATGTCCGGGTTGTCGAGGGCCCACAGCGCCGCGTCCGACACCTCGCGCAGGTTGTGCGGCGGGATGTTCGTGGCCATGCCGACCGCGATGCCGACCGAACCGTTGACGAGCAGGTTCGGGAACCGGGCCGGCAGGACCGTCGGCTCCTGCGTCTGTCCGTCGTAGTTGTCGGTGAAGTCGACGGTCTCCTCTTCGATGTCGCGCACCATCTCGAGCGCGAGCGGAGCCATCTTCGTCTCGGTGTATCGGGGGGCCGCCGCGCCCATGTTGCCGGGGGAGCCGAAGTTCCCCTGGCCGAGCGCGAGCGGGTACCGCAGCGACCACGGCTGCACCAGGCGCACCAGAGCGTCGTAGATCGCGGAGTCACCGTGCGGGTGGTACTGCCCCATGACCTCGCCGACCACGCGGGCACACTTCGAGAACGACTTGTCCGGGCGGAATCCGCCGTCGTACATGCCGTAGATCACGCGGCGGTGCACGGGCTTGAGGCCGTCGCGCACGTCGGGGAGCGCGCGCCCGACGATCACGGCCATGGCGTAGTCGAGGTAGCTGCGCTGCATCTCCGACTGCAGGTCGACCTGGTCGATCTTGCCGTGGTCGTGGCCCTCGTTGATGTCGGGACGTTCTTCGTCAGTCATGTGTTCTCTTCAATTTCCGGTCGTTGAGCGAGCGAGGAGGCGAGCTCGCGCTCAGATGTCGAGGAAGCGGACGTCCTTGGCGTTGCGCTGGATGAAGCTGCGTCGCGACTCGACGTCCTCACCCATCAGCACGCTGAAGATCTCGTCGGCGGCCGCGGCGTCTTCGATGGTCACCTGACGCAGGGTGCGCGTGGTGTGGTCCATCGTGGTCTCCCACAGCTCCTTGGCGTTCATCTCGCCGAGACCCTTGTACCGCTGGATGCCGGCGTCCTTCGGGATGCGCTTGCCGTTGTCGAGCCCGTACTTCAGGAGGGCGTCGCGCTCGGCGTCGCTGAACACGTACTCGTGCGGGGCGTTCGACCACTTGAGGCGGTAGAGCGGCGGCATCGCGAGGTACACGAAGCCCGCCTCGATGAGCCCGCGCATGTAGCGGAACAGCAGCGTGAGCAGCAGCGTGGTGATGTGCTGACCGTCGACGTCGGCGTCGGCCATGAGCACGATCTTGTGGTACCGCGCCTTCTCGATGTCGAACTCCTCGCCGATGCCCGTGCCGAAGGCCTGGATCATCGCCTGGACTTCCTTGTTGCCGAGCGCCTTGTCGAGGCGCGCACGCTCGACGTTGAGGATCTTGCCGCGCAGCGCGAGGATCGCCTGCGTGTGCGGATCGCGGCCCTGCACGGCCGAGCCGCCGGCCGAGTCACCCTCCACGAGGAAGATCTCGCTGATCGACGGGTCCTTGCTCGTGCAGTCCTTGAGCTTGTCGGGCATGGCCGCAGACTCGAACACGCTCTTGCGGCGCGCGGTCTCGCGGGCCTTGCGGGCGGCGAGTCGGGCGGTCGCGGCGTCGATCGCCTTGCGGATCACGTTCTTCGCCTGGTTCGGGTTGCGCTCGAACCAGTCGCCGAGCTGGTCGCCGACGACCTTCTGCACGAATGCCTTCGCCTCCGTGTTACCGAGCTTGGTCTTGGTCTGGCCCTCGAACTGCGGCTCCCCGAGCTTGATGGAGATCACGGCCGTGAGGCCCTCGCGCACGTCGTCGCCGGAGAGGTTGTCGTCCTTCTCCTTGAGCAGGTTGTTGGCGCGGGCGTAGCGGTTGACCAGCGTGGTCAGTGCCGCGCGGAACCCCTCCTCGTGCGTGCCGCCCTCGTGGGTGTTGATCGTGTTCGCGTAGGTGAAGACGTTCTCGGTGTACGACGTGGTCCACTGCATCGCAACCTCGAGCGAGATCTTGCGCGTGGTGTCCTCCGACTCGAACGCGATGATCTCGTCGTTCACGACCTCGGCCTTGCGCACCTTGTTGAGGTACTCGACATAGTCGACGAGACCGCGCTCGTAGAAGAACACGTCGGACGGCTGCTTGGTGACGGCCTGCCCGTCCTCCTCCGTCTCGTACGCGGAGTCCGGGCGCTCGTCGGACAGCTCGATCCGCAGTCCCTTGTTGAGGAACGCCATCTGCTGGAAGCGCGTACGGAGCGTGTCGTAGTCGAACTCGACCGTCTCCTGGAAGATCTCCGCGTCCGGCCAGAAGGTGATGCTGGTGCCGGTCTCGTCGGTCGCGGCACCCTTCTCCAGCTTCTGCTGGGGGACACCGCCGTTCGCGAAGCTGTGGTTCCAGACGAAGCCCTTCTGCTTCACCTCGACGTCGAAGCGCGTGGAGAGCGCGTTCACCACCGACGAGCCGACGCCGTGCAGACCGCCGGAGACCGCGTACGCGCCGCCGCCGAACTTGCCACCGGCGTGGAGGATCGTGAGCACGACCTCGACCGTCGACTTCGACGGGTCGGACGAGTGCGGGTCCACGGGGATGCCGCGGCCGTTGTCGACGACGCGGACGCCCCCGTCGGCCAGCAGGGTCACCAGGATCGTGTCCGCGTAGCCGGCGAGGGCCTCGTCGACCGAGTTGTCGACGATCTCGTAGACCAGGTGGTGCAGACCCCGCGGTCCCGTCGATCCGATGTACATGCCGGGGCGCTTGCGGACGGCCTCGAGGCCTTCGAGGATCTGGATCGAGTCGGCGCCGTACTCTCCCGGCTGCTGCTTCGGGCGGTTGGCGGACGACTCGGTGGTTCCCTCGGGTGCGGGGGTTCCCCCGGTGTTCGATTCCGTCTCGTCAGCAGGGGATTCAGGCGTCATCAGAGGGCATTCTCCAGATCGATAGCTCGAACTCCCATTCTAGCCGGGTTTCGAGTCGATATGCCGCTCAACGGCCGCGTGTGGCCCTCTGAGCGTGTCAGACCCCTTGCATGGTGCCCTACCCGTAGGTATCGCGCGGGCCCCGTCCTGGAACGACTCTGGGACCCCATTTCCAGGAGGGGACGTCCGGTCCGATGAAGCGGAGGTTCTCGACGCCCGCTTCCGGATACCGTCTCCCGATCTCCGTCAGAATCGTCGCGCGCATGAACTGCAGGTTCTTCGCCCAGGCAGTCGAGTCGCACTTCACCGTCAGCAGTCCACGCTCCAGCGACACCGGCTCGGAGTGCTTCGCGGTGTCGGCGCCGGCCAGGTCGGCCCATTGCCGGACGAGGTCCTCCCTGGCGAGCGTGGTCTCCCACCCTGCGTCGCGGCTGAGCCGGTCGAGCACATCGCCGAGCGTTCCGGGGTCGCGGCCCGGTGTGAAGGGGGCGTTGTCGTCGTCGACCGTGATCCGACGCTTGCGCTTCCAGTTCTTCGCACTCGGCGTCAGACCGCGCAGACGCAAGTAGGTGGCGACGGTCTCGGGAGCTTCGATGACGGCGTCGGCGGCCACGTCACTCATCCGGTGCCTCCCGCTCGTCGGTGATGGTGCCCGCCGTGATCCGCACCACGTGTGCGTGCAGCACCTCGGGGATATCCTCCTCCACCGCCGCGGTGACGACCACCTGTTCGTAGCCCGCGGTGAGGGACGCGAGGCGCTGGCGTCGATCCGCGTCGAGCTCGGCGAACACGTCGTCGAGGATCAGGACCGGATCACCCGCGGGTGACTCGCTGCGCAGCAGTTCGGCCGAGGCGAGCCTCAGCGCGAGGGCCACCGACCAGGACTCCCCGTGCGAGGCGTACCCCTTGACCGGGAGGTCCCGCACGCGCAGCACAAGGTCGTCGCGGTGCGGACCCGACAGCGTGAGCCCGCGGTCGAGCTCCTGGGTTCGCTTCGCTGTCAGGGACGCGCGGAACAGCTCGGCCGTGCGAGCGACGTCGATGCGCTGCTCGGCCGCGGCCGACGACACCTCCTGCTCCTCGGCGTCGGCATCGTCCTCCGGATCGGCACCGGCCACGGACAGCGCCCACTCCAACCGGGGCCGGTGGTCGGCGCCGGCGATCGCAGCGTAGGCCTCGGCCACGGGCTGCTGCAGATCCGCGGCGAGACGCTGGCGCGCGGTGATGATCTCGGCGCCGAGCGCGACCAGCTTGTCATCCCACACGTCGAGCGTGCTCAAGCCCTCGCCGCGGACGCCCCGCGCCCTGGCCGACTTCAACAGGGCGTTGCGCTGCTTGAGCACGCGGTCGTAGTCGCCTAGCACCGCAGCCATCCGGGGGGTGCGCTGGATCAGCAGCTGATCGACGAACCGTCGTCTGGCTGACGGATCACCACGGACGATCTGCAGGTCTTCCGGCGCGAAGAGGACGACGTGGGCGTAGCGTGGCAGCTCGTTCGCCTTCGATGGCGAGCCGTTGATGCGGGCTTTGTTGGATCCCTGCCGGTTCACCTGCACCTCGACCAGCACACGCCGTTCGCCATGGGAGAGCCGCGCGCGGATGACCGCGAAGTCCTGTCCGTCTCGCACCAGCGGCGCATCCGACGACACCCGGTGCGAGCCGAGCGTGGCCAGGAAGACGACGGCCTCCGCGAGGTTCGTCTTGCCCTGTCCGTTCCGTCCGACGAGGACGTTGGGGCCGCGATGAAGAGCCAGATCAGCGGTCGCGTAATTGCGGAAATCGACCAGGTTCAGGTGCTCCACAATCACGGAGCCAGCCTACCTTTCGGGTCGGACATCCTCCCCGCCGCCGGGGCGACGCGACGCGCTCAGCGCAGGAGCAGGTTCGGCTGCAGCAGGTACTTGAACGAGTCCAGGCCCGCCTGATCCACCGACGTCTGGCTGGTGATCAGGACCGGGCTCAGCTTGTTGGCGTTGTCGCTCGACGTGAAGGTGACCCGCACGAACTCGCTCTTCACCGCGCCGAGCGCCTCGATCAGGTACTGCGGGTTGAGGCCGAGCGTGACCTCGTCACCGCCGGACAGGATGGCGTCGACCGATTCGGACGCGCGTGCGTGCTCGCTGCCGGACGCATCCATCGTGACGCCGTCGGCCGAGAAGGTGAAGCGCAGCGGGGCGGCGCGGTCGAGCACCAGGGACACGCGGCGGACGGCCTCGATCAGGTCGGCGGTGTTCACGACCGCGTAGTGATCCGTCTGCTCGGGGAACAGACGACGCACCGGCGGGAAGTTGCCCTTGATGAGCAGCGAGGTGACGGTCTTGTTGCCCGCGGTGAACGCGATGATCTCACGGTCGCCCGCGCCGGAGAACGCGATCTGGATCGTGCCGGCGTGCCCGAACGTCTTCCCGACCTCGAGCAGGGTGCGGGCCGGGACCAGCGCGGTGGCCTCGACGGCTTCTCCGTCCCAGGGCACATCGCGCAGCGAGACCCGGTAGCGGTCGGTGGCCACGAGGCTGAGCGTCTGCCCGGTCACCTCGAGCTGCACGCCGGTGAGGACCGGCGTGACGTCGTCACGCGAGGCCGCGAAGCCGACCTGGGCGATCGCGGTGCCGAAGTCATCGGCGGGGACGACACCGGAGGAGCCGGAGACCTCGGGGATCGAGGGGTATTCCTCGACCGGCATGGCCGCGAGCGTGAATCGCGCAGAGCCGCAGGTGACCGCGATGCCCCCGTCGTCCTCGACGGCGATCTCGATCGGTGCGTTCGGCAGACGGCTCGCGATGTCGGACAGAAGTCGGCCGTGCACCAGGATCGTCCCCGGGGTCTCGACCGTGGCCTCGATGGTCGTCCTGGCGGATGCCTCGTAGTCGAAGGCCGAAAGGGTGAGCCCTGAACCGTCTGCCTCGATCAGCACACCGGCCAGGATCGGCTGCGGGTTGCGCTGGGGGAGGAGCTTGACGACGAAGGACACAGCCTCGCTGAAGACATCGCGGTTGACCTGAAACCTCACGGGTGCTCCCTTGTCGTCGTCATGACGGGTCGTCGTCGGGTCCTGCCAGTGCAGGGCTTCCCATGCTAGCCCTACAGTCCCGCGGATCCCTACGCCGGAGCACCGGCGACGCACCTGTCGGGTTGTCCCCACCGTCTGGTGATCGGATCGCCCCTTGAATGACTTAACTCCTTAACGGTGTTAACCGCTGTGGATACTGTGGATAAGTCGGTGGAAAGCAGACGCGAGTAGGGAACTACACGACTGTCACTTGTGGAGACGCTGAGGAATCCGCGGGTTATCGAGGATGTGGAGACTCGAGGGCTCGTGACGGTTATCCACAGGTTTCCCCACTCGGCCCACATCCTGAGCGCCGCGATCCCGAATCATCCACAAGTTATCCACATGTGCATAGACGCATTTATCGGAGACGTCCGGCCGTTGTCAAGAACGACGAAGGGCGCCGTCCTCGACGGACGACGCCCTTCCTCCGGTTCCGTCAGCGACGGCCGAGTTGCGTGGTGATCTCCGTGACCTGGTTGTAGATCGAGCGGCGCTCCTTCATGAGCTCGCTGATCTTCTTGTACGCATACATGACCGTGGTGTGATCGCGGTTGCCGAACAGCTGCCCGATCTTCGGCAGAGAGAGGCTCGTGCGCTCACGGCACAGATACATGGCGATCTGTCGGGCGGTCGCGATCTGCTGCGACCGGCTGGAGCCATAGAGGTCGTCGACCGTGAGCTTGAAGTACTGGGCGGTCGCCGTGATGATGTCGGTCGGCGAGATGATGTTGTCTTCCGCCGTGTCGATGATGTCGCGAAGCACGGTCTGCGCCAGCGAGATGTCGAGCGCGGAACGGTTGAGGCTGGCGAACGCCGAGACACGGATCAGCGCACCCTCGAGCTCACGGATGTTGGACGACACCACGGTGGCGATGTACTCCAGCACCTCGTCGGGGATGTGGAGCGCCTCGCTCTGCGCCTTCTTGCGCAGGATCGCGATACGGGTCTCGAGGTCGGGCGCCTGGACGTCGGTGATCAGTCCCCACTCGAAGCGGCTGCGCATGCGATCTTCGAAACCAGTCAGGTGCTTCGGTGCCACGTCGCTCGTGATCACGACCTGCTTGTTGTGGTCGTGCAGCGTGTTGAACGTGTGGAAGAACGCCTCCTGCGTCTCGGCACGGCCCTGGAGGAACTGGATGTCGTCGATCAGGAGGATGTCGACATCGCGGTACCGGGCCTGGAAGGCGGCACCCCGGTTGTTCGCGATCGAGTTGATGAAATCGTTCGTGAACTCCTCGCTGGACACGTAGCGCACCTTCACGCCGGCGTAGAGGGACTGGGCATAGTCGCCGATCGCGTGAAGGAGGTGGGTCTTGCCGAGTCCGGAGTCGCCGTAGATGAACAGAGGGTTGTATGCCTTGGCCGGTGCTTCGGCGACGGCGACCGCGGCGGCGTGGGCGAAGCGGTTGGACTGGCCGATGACGAAGTTGTCGAAGGTGTACTTCGGGTTCAGCCGTGACTCGTGGCGCAGCTGCGTCGGCTGCTCCATCGGCGACTCGCGCGGCTGCTCCTGGCGACCGAAGTCGGCGACGGCGATCGGCGCGGTCGGCTGATCGGCCAGTTCGTGGTTCACCACGACCCGGTACGACGTGACCTCGTCGCCGATGTGGGCGAGGGCTTCCATGATCGGCAGCCGGAGACGCTTGTTGATCTGCGCGGCGGTCAGATCGTTCGGCACCTCGAGATACAGCGTCGCGGCCATCACTCCCGCCGGGACGGCGAGGCTCAGGAACCCCTGCAGCTGAGGAGTGACGCGATCGTCGGCTTCCAGCAGCTCCTGCACCGTGGTCCAGATCGGGACGTCGGGCTGGGCTGGTGAGGACATGGTGCTCCGGACGACGGTTCGGGTCGCGGTCGACGTGCCGTGCCCCTGTGGATAACTTCGGATGCCACGGTAGTCACACCGGCCACGAACGGCAACCTGCCCTTGAAAACACGGGGGCGTGTTGTGCGCATCGGGCGCGTCCGGGTTGTGGATAATGGCTGTGCGGTTCGCGAGAGGACTCGAGCGTCGCAGGGCGCTAATTTGCCCTGTGCGCCGCCAAGACGTACCCTTAGTCGGTTGACTTATGCCTTTTTGGGCAGTTCCCCATGTCTCCGGTCGAAGTGAATCCGGTGGCAGCATTCCCGGAGTGATCTCATGAGCAAGCGCACCTTCCAGCCCAACAACCGTCGTCGCGCCAAGAAGCACGGTTTCCGTGCTCGCATGCGTACCCGCGCCGGCCGTGCCATCCTGTCGGCACGCCGCGCGAAGGGCCGCACCGAGCTCTCTGCGTAAGCAGCCGTGCTCGCCCGCCCGTTCCGTCTGACCCGCGGGAGCGACTACCGGATGGTCGTTCGACGCGGATCGCGTTGTGGCGGGGCGCGCGTCATCACCTCGATCCTGTCGACGGGTGAGCGGCGTGAGCCGCGGTTCGGTTTCATCATCAGCAAGCAGGTGGGCACCGCCGTGGTGCGCAATACCGTGCGTCGGCGTCTGAAAGCCGTCTGCGCGGAGGCGCTCCCGCGTGTTCCTCAGGGCACGGATGTCGTCATCCGTGCCCTTCCTGCATCCTCCGTGGCGTCGTTCGCCGAGCTGCGCACCGACGTCGAGAGGTGCCTGCAGCGTCTGGCTCCGAGCGAGGTCTCCTCATGACCGCGCTTCCCGCCTCGTCGGTCGGGACCGGGGAGATGCGCGGACGCGACATCGTGCGCAGCATCCCGCTGCTCCCGCGGAACGCGGTCATCGCCTTCCTGTCCGGGTACCGCAAGGTCATCTCCCCGCTCTATGGCGATGTCTGTGCGTACTACCCCTCCTGTTCCGCCTACGCTGTAGGTGCGGTGCAGCAGCACGGTGCCGTGCGCGGAGCCCTGCTCTCCGCGTGGCGCATCCTCCGCTGCAATCCCTGGACCAGCGGAGGCGTCGACGACGTCACGCCGCACCAACACTTCCGCTACGACCTGACCTCCCATGGTTTCGTCGTTCCCTCCCGAAAGGACTGACCGGTGGGTCTTGACCTCCTGCTCGCCAGCACCACCCCCAGCCCCGAACCGGCTGCCGGGGGGTTCGACCTGCTCGGCACGATCCTCTGGCCGCTGAAGTGGGTCGTCGAGCTCATCCTGGTCGCCTGGCACTGGCTGCTCACGGCCGTCGGCCTTCCTGCAGCCTCCGGTATCACGTGGGTGCTGTCGATCGTCGGCCTCGTCGTGGTGGTGCGCGCGGCGCTGATCCCGCTCTTCGTGAAGCAGATCAAGAGCCAGCGAAAGATGATGGAAATTGCTCCTGAACTGCGAAAAGTTCAGGAGAAGTATCGCGGGAAGAAGGATCAGCTCTCTCGCGAGGCCATGAGCCGCGAGACGATGGCGCTGTACAAGAAGCACGGCACGACGCCGATGTCGAGCTGTCTGCCGCTCCTCGTTCAGATGCCGATCTTCTTCTCGCTCTACAGCGTGCTGAGCGATGTCAGCAAGCACGCGCGAGACAACATCGGCGGTGTCGGTCTCCTCAGCCCCGAGCTGACGAAGGAGTTCTACGACGCGAAGCTCTTCGGCGTCGCCTCGTTGCACGAGACGCTGGGCAACGCGATCGATGCGCAGAACACGACGGCCATCATCATCCTGGTCACGCTCGTGGTGCTCATGATCGGGTCGCAGTTCTTCACGCAGCTGCAGATCATCTCCAAGAACCTTTCGCCCGAGGCCAAGACCGGCCAGGCGTACCAGATGCAGAAGATCATGCTCTACGTGCTGCCGCTGGGCTTCATCTTCTCGGGCGTCTTCTTCCCGCTCGGCGTCGTCGTGTACTGGTTCATCTCCAACCTGTGGACCATGGGGCAGCAGTTCCTCGTCATCCGTGAGATGCCGACCCCGGGTTCTGAGGCGGCGAAGGCCCGCGAGGAACGCCTGGCGCGCAAGGGCAAGGCCATCGATTCGTCGGGCAAGGTGGTGCCGATGTCGGTGTACGAGGCCGAGCAGCAGCGTCTGCTCGAGGAGGCCGAGAAGGCCAAGGCAGAGGCACCGAAGCGTCAGCAGCCCGTGGGTAAGAAGCGGGCGAAGAAGAAGGGAAGCGGTTCATGAGCGAGGTCGTGACCGGGAGCACGGAGCCGACGGTGGCGCAGCTGGAGCTCGAGGGCGACGTCGCCGCCGACTACCTCGAAGAGCTGCTCGACATCGCCGACATCGACGGCGATCTGAACCTGGATGTGCGTCAGGGCCGCGCCTATGTGTCGGTGGAGGCCGAGGGCGATGGACTGTCCGTGCTCTCTGCACCTGACACGGTCCAGGCGCTGCAGGAGCTCACTCGACTGGCGGTGCAGAACAAGACCGGTTCGTTCTCCCGGCTGATCCTCGATATCGGTGGTTCGCGCGACACCCGGCGTCGGCAGCTCGAAACGCTGGTCGACGCCGCGGCCGCGAAGCTCGACGAGGGGTCGTCGCAGGCGTCGCTTCCCTCGATGTCGAGCTACGAGCGGAAGCTGGTGCATGACATCGCTGCCGACCGCGGCCTCGTCTCCGAGTCGTACGGTGAGGGCGCGGACCGCCACACTGTGTTGCGTCGTCGGTGATGTCGGCGTCGGACTCGTCCACCGAACCCGGCGCACCCGAAACCGGTGTGGTCGAAGCAGAGCCGGCCGTCGCCGCTGAACTCTTCGGCGACCGTATCGACGTCGCGCGACAGTTCACGGCCGCTCTTGCTCGTGAGGGTGAGGAGCGGGGCCTGATCGGACCCCTCGAACTCCCGCGGTTGTGGACCCGTCACATTCTGAACAGCGCGATCGCCGCGCCCCTCTTCCACGGCACCGTGGCGGACATCGGGTCGGGCGCCGGGCTCCCTGGTCTGGTCCTGGCGATCGCGCGACCGGATGTCACCTGGACACTGGTCGAGCCGATGGAACGCCGGATCACCTGGTTGAACGAGCAGGTCGCGGCTCTGGGACTCGACAACGTCACGGTGCTGCGGTCGCGCGCGGAAGACGTGAAGGCGGGCGATGGATTCGACGTCGTGACCGCTCGCGCCGTGAGCGCGCTTCGGACTCTCCTTCCCCTCACAGCTCCGCTGGTCCGTGACGGAGGGGAGCTCGCCCTGCTCAAGGGGGCAAACGCGGCGAACGAGATCGAGGCTGCGCAGAAGCAGATCAAGAAGTACCGCCTTTCCGACGTGCGGGTAGAAGTCCTCGGCGAGGGAGTGGTTCCCGAGACGACTCGCGTCGTGCGTGCACGCGTGCGGTGACATCGCCGTTTCACGTGAAACATCCGGCCTGATGAGGCGTACTCGGCACGACTATGCCGCGGAAGTTTCGGCGGTTGCCGGGGGTGCGGGCTGCATCCGACGTGCGGGAGCGGGCGACTCTCGCCGGAGGGGATGACTTGGCGCCGCCGTGTCTTCGTCACGCGCCGAGCGGCGTGTCTGACCGAGCGCGTCCAACACGGACAGCACGGCGACGGTCGGTCGGTCGGGCGAGCGTGACGTCGGCGACTCGCGGTCGCGCGATGCGATCCCTGCGATGGGTCCCGCCCGGTTTGGGGTGAGATCCTATGTGGCCACGTGTCCTCCCCTCGCGTTTAGAACGTGGTGCCCGACATGCGAACAGATCCCTGACCGCCGACGGAGCGTCAGCCGTTGGTGAGGGGTGTGACGGCGGCATTCCTAGACACACACGCCCAGCGCAGTTGCATGGCGGATCGTCATCGTGTGCGGTGCAGCCGGTGATTGACCGGGCGCGGGCTCGCGAGGTGGGGATGTGGTTGACCGCGCCACCAGCCGCTGGTTGCAGGCCCCGCGCCCTTCCCCGGTGCCTGACGTGCTTACGGTTCGAGCGCACCGGCAGCCCGTTTCACGTGAAACATCGACGTCAGCACCTCAGGCGGAGGCTATGTTTCACGTGAAACACGGCGAGGTCGGACAGGTGACGGTGAGGTGGCTTGCATCGCGACCGAGTGGTCTTAGTGCGGCCCTCGGTTGAGATCGATGGGCAGCGGGATGCTGGTGGATTGATGAGCAGATCCGAGGGCGTATAGGGGGTGAGCGCCGCTGTTCGTGCGCTGCGGACGAACTCCGGTCCGGTGGGTCGCAATCGTAGGGAGGGACTGGCCGCGGTGTCGACGGGGGCCCGCGGGGTGGTGCGCATCCTGCCCCCGCGGCGAGTCGTGTGAGAGTTTCCGCGGCCGCGGATTCACTGGGTGTCCCCAGAAGGAGCGGTGTCGGGGGAACGCAGGTCTACTTCGGCGCCCTGGATGTCGGGTGGTGCGGGCCTGACCGCGCTACGGCTCTGCAACCGATGATCCGAGTGAATACGACCAGCAGCCCGAGTGCGCGAGTCGTCGACGCGCGAGATGACCATGCTGCGTGAGCTTCATGGTGGTCGGCTCCCGGGAGGGGAGGAGGCTTCGGGGTGGCGGGAGATCGGATGCGCCGGGCACGGCGCGGTGGCGCGCTTGTAAACACAGCGGAACGGGCGGGGACTCGAGATGTGTGGGCGATCGGTGGCGCAGTCGGTAGGGCGTGAGGGAGTGTGCGGCTGCATACGTCGCGCAGCGTCAGGGACTCCGGTAGTCGGGGCACTACAGATGAGGGAGATGAGGCGCCTCAGAAAGGGGCTGTCACGGGCCGAGGAGTTGAGGCGTCCCTGTATCGAACGGGAATGTGTGATGGGCGCCGGGGGTGACGGCTTCGCGCCGACGAGGGGAAGATGATGGGGGGTTGCACCTCTGGTGCTGAGGGTTCGCTGAGCTGGGGTCGACAGTGACCCGTGTGGTGAGGCTTCGATGAGCTGATGTCCACAGGGCTCCGTGTACTGAGGCTTCGATGAGCTGGGGGTCCACAGTTCCCTGGCTGGGGGTGGGGAGGGCAGGGACGAGCGCGAGGTGCGGCGACCGGGTGGGACGACGTGGTGCGGGCGTGCAGGGTCGGGGCATTCCGCGCGTGCGGTTGCTCAGGTGAAAGGGGTGGGCAGGGCGCGGATGACGATGGAGTCGGGGACGTGTGGGTGCGGTGCGGGGGTCGTGCGGGGTGTCCTGTGGGTGAGGAGAAGCATGAGAGTCGGTCGGAGAGGGACGCCAGGCTCAGCTGGGGATGTCGTGCGGGCCTTGCTTGCGTGAGGGGTGGGTGCGCGGTACGGATGACGATGGCGTAGGGGAGTGGAGGGCATGTGGCACCCGGCGGCACGGTGTCGGCGGAGTGCCCGGGTGCCGCGAGGGACATCAGGGGCCAGCTGCACGAGCCGTGAGTGCAGAGCATCTGCCCGAATCGGGCCGTTCCGCACCGGAAGCTGTGGGGCGAGGCACGGGGAGACGGGACTGCACGGCCATGAGCGGAGCTGCCGAGTCAGGAGCGGGGGCCTCCGACCGGCTGTCGCGGGCTGGTGGCGAGTCGTCGGTGAGCGCAAGACGGACGAGCGGGCGCGACCGTGGAAGGTGCGGTGTTTGTGCGGGGGAGGAGGTGGGCGTGAGGAGGAGGCGGGTCTGGGGAGGAGGCGGGCGTGGGGAGGAGGCGGGCGTCGGGGAAGGGGCGGGCGTGGGGGAGAAGCGGGGTGGGGACGAAGCGGGGTGGGGAAGAGCGGGCGCCGAGGGTGGAGGCATGCGGGCCCCGACAACACGGAGGTCCGTCGGCTCACGAGACGCAGTGGACGACCGACCGCACCAGGGAAATGCGCGGACGTGCGGTGTTGGCCCGATGGGGGCAAGCCCGGACGGAGACGGGACCGGGTGTGCTGGATCGCGGGGAGGGCTGGGTGAGCCGCGAGGTCGGGGCCATGAAGGGCGAGACGACGCGGTCGCTGACGGACCGAACACGCCGCGGAACAGGCGCAGTGTTTCACGTGAAACGGTGAAAGGCGCTCATGCGGGGCGGCGTTCGCCGGGGGGCAGGTCGGGGCTTCTTCAAGAACCGTCGCGGGTGGGGGAGGAGGTGCTGAGGGGGCAGCTCACGCGGCGGTTCATGTAGACGTGATCCTGGATGCGCCTGGTCGGGGATCTCCGGCGCGAGCGAGGAGGCCCGGCAGCTGTTTCAGACGACCGATTGCGGTCATCGATGCGGCACCGGGAGCGCGCGGCGCTCGCTCGCTGCGACGAGGAACTCCCGGAATCGATGCGGCTGCCGGTCGTGGGCCGGTACGAGCCGCGGACGGAAGTGCGCTCAGGGTCGATGCTGACGGGCGTGCGCGGTTCGAGGTCCGTCCCTGCGGTTAGAGTGGGATGCGGCCCCGAAAGGAGTGGATGTTTCACGTGAAACAGTCCGAAAAGACACCGGCAAACGACTCGTTCGGGATGGATACCCCGCTTGCTCGCGAACTCGCCGACCTCTCCGCGCGCCGCAGGGCCCTCGAAGCCGTTCACGTGGAGTTCACCGGGGAGACCCGGGTGCTTACCGTGTCGAACCAGAAAGGCGGCGTCGGCAAGACCACGAGTGCGGTGAACATCGCCTCCGCGCTGGCCGGACTCGGTGCCTCGGTTCTCGTGATCGACCTCGACCCCCAGGGGAATGCGTCCACGGCACTCGGGGTTCCGCACAACGCGGACACGCCGAGCGTGTATGACGTGCTGATCGATGAGTTCCCGCTCGCGGAGATCGTGCAGCCCAGCCCGGAGAGCCCACGACTGTTCTGTGCTCCGAGCACCATCCACCTGGCGGGCGCCGAGATCGAGCTGGTGGCGCAGGTCGCGCGAGAGCATCGGCTCCGACGCGCTCTGCAGGACTACCTCGTCGACCACCCGGTGGACTTCGTGATCATCGATTGCCCGCCGTCGCTCGGGCTTCTGACGATCAACGCCTTCACCGCAGCCTCCGAGGTCTTCATCCCCATCCAGTGCGAGTACTACGCGCTGGAGGGTCTGAGCCAGCTTCTGGGAAGCATCCAGATGATCCAGAAGCACCTCAACCCGGCTCTGCACCTCTCCACCATCCTGCTGACGATGTTCGATGGCCGTACCCGGCTGGCGCAGCAGGTTGCGGAAGAGGTTCGGACGCATTTCCCCACCCAGGTGCTGAACACCGTCATCCCTCGGTCGGTCCGCGTGTCCGAGGCCCCCAGTTTCGGCCAGACGGTCATCGCGTACGACGGACAGTCCGCCGGCGCGATCGCCTACCGCGAGGCCGCTGTCGAGATCGCGTCCCGTGTGACGCAGAGCAAGGAGAAGTAATGGCGAAGCGCACTGGACTCGGCCGGGGCATCGGTGCCCTCATTCCGACCGCGGATCAGGCGGAGCGACCCGTCGACGTGTTCTTCCCCGGCGCGAGCCTGCGCCCGGACACGACCGACTCCGGCGCAGCCGCGGTTGCGGAAGCTACCCTCGAGGCGGTCCCCGGCATCCACCTGGTGCAGGTCGACCCGCACGCGATCGTGCCGAACCCGCGTCAGCCGCGGACGCACTTCGACCCGGAGGACCTGGCCGAACTCGTGCACAGCGTGCGGGAGTTCGGGGTGCTCCAGCCGGTGGTCGTGCGCAAGAACGGCGACGGCGACTACGAACTCATCATGGGGGAGCGTCGGACGCGGGCTGCACGCGAAGCCGGGCTCGACGCGATCCCGGCCATTGTGCGCGACACCGCCGACGAGGACCTCCTGCGCGATGCGCTCCTCGAGAACCTGCACCGCTCCGAGCTGAACCCGCTGGAAGAGGCATCGGCGTACCAGCAGCTGCTCGAGGATTTCGGCATCACCCAGGAAGAGCTCGCAACCCGCATCGGCCGGTCTCGTCCGCAGATCAGCAACACCATCCGCCTGCTCAAACTGCCCGTCCCCGTGCAGCAGCGCGTCGCAGCCGGAGTGCTGTCGGCCGGTCACGCCCGCGCGATCCTGAGTCTCGACACCCCGGAGGCGATGCAGCGCCTTGCCGACAAGGTCGTGAACGAAGACCTGTCGGTGCGCGCGACGGAGGTCGCCGCCAAGGCGCAGCCGAGCGCGGGGAAGACCCCGAAGGCCACGCCGGGAGCGCGACGGGCCTATCTGGACGAGGTGGCGGGCAAGCTCGGCGATCGCCTGAACACGCGGGTGAAGATCTCGCTCGGGACGCGAAAGGGCCAGGTCACGATCGATTTCGCGTCGATCCAGGACCTCAACCGCATCCTGCAGGAGCTGGGCGAAGAAGGGTACGGCTCCGCGCGCTGACCCCGCACGGTGTCAGGGAGGGCCTAGACTCGCGTCATCTTGACGATGCGGGGGTAGGTCATGAGCAGAGCAGCTGACGCGGCGAGCATCAAGCGCCGTGTGATCGCGGTCAGTATCGCCGCGGCATTGGGTGGCTTCCTCTTCGGCTTCGACACCGCGGTGATCAACGGTGCCGTCGACGCTCTCGCGGGCGACGTGTCCGGGTTCGACCTCGGTACCGGCCTCAAGGGCTTCGCCGTGTCGTCCGCGCTGATCGGTTGCGCGGTCGGCGCCTGGTTCGCCGGCCCGATCTCGAACAAGTTCGGGCGCATCCCGGTCATGGTCGTCGCAGCCGCCATGTTCTTCGTCTCCGCGATCGGCTCCGGTCTGGCCTTCAGCGTGGTCGACCTCATCATCTGGCGCGTGATCGGCGGACTGGGCGTGGGGGCAGCCTCGGTCATCGCTCCGGCGTACATCGCCGAGGTGTCGCCGGCCGCCATCCGTGGGAGACTCGGCTCGCTGCAGCAGCTCGCGATCGTCACGGGTATCTTCGCCGCCCTCCTCTCCGACGCGCTGCTCGCGGGAATCGCCGGCGAAGCGGATCAGCCGCTGTGGGGGCTCACCGCCTGGCGCTGGATGTTCATGGTCGCGGCCATTCCCGCGCTCGTCTACGGGCTCGTCTCGCTCCGGCTGCCGGAGTCGCCGCGTTACCTGGTGCGCAAGGGCGAGACGAAACGCGCCGCAGAGGTGCTCCAGACCGTCACGGGCACGATCGACACCGAGGCGAAGATCAAGGAGATCACCGGGACGATCGACACCGAGCGCGCCGAGTCGCTGCGTGACCTGCGAGGGAATCGCCTCGGGCTCAAGCCGATCGTCTGGATCGGCATCCTGCTGTCGGTGTTCCAGCAGTTCGTCGGCATCAACGTCATCTTCTACTACTCCACGACGCTCTGGCAGTCGGTCGGGTTCGACGAGTCCAGCGCGCTGCTGACCTCGGTGATCACCTCCGTGACGAACATCGTGGTGACGATCGTGGCGATCCTCCTGGTCGACAAGGTGGGCCGGCGGATCATGCTGCTCGTCGGTTCGGTCGGCATGACCGTCACCCTCGGACTGATGGCGGTCGCGTTCTCCTTCGGCACGCTGGACGCGCAGGGCACCGCGACGCTGCCCGACCCCTGGGCCACCGTCGCCCTCGTCTGCGCCAACGGATTCGTGGTGTTCTTCGGCGCCAGCTGGGGACCGCTCGTCTGGGTGCTCCTCGGCGAGATCTTCCCGAACTCGATCCGGGCTGGCGCACTCGCCGTCGCGGCCGCTGCGCAGTGGGTCGCGAACTTCTTCATCTCCACGACGTTCCCGGCCTTCGCGGAGATCGGACTCACCTTCGCCTACGGGTTCTACGCGTTCTTCGCTCTGCTGTCGTTCTTCTTCGTGTTCTTCAAGGTGCCCGAGACCAAGGGCCGGGAGCTCGAGGACATGACCGAGGACGCGAAGGTCGAGCGCCGACGGGGTCGCGCACGCGCGTAGGCTGGACGGATGACCGAGTCCGTCCCACGCCGCGCCAGCCTGGAAGTGCTGCGCGCCGAAGCGGCCGACGAACTCGCGGTGCTGATCCAGGAGCGGCTGCTGGGCGGGGAAGACCCGTGGGAGTTCATGGAGGAGCTGCCGAGCGTCGACGAGCTCGTGGTGTACCTGCTCCGCGCTGACAACATCGCCGCGAACGACGGCGTGCGACCCAACGCCGCGCGGCACTACCGCGTGCTGCGACAGATCGCCCTGGAGTACCCGGAGCTCACCCCGGCGGTGTGGGGACTGCTCGACGAACAGCAGCGCCACCGCCGGTGGGACCCGCGCATCGCCGACGCCTCCTGACGGCTCTTTCGATTCCTCCGCGCGGCGTCCGCACGCACCGGCGGTGAGGCTCGACACGCGTGGATGCGTGGGGCGGTGCGACGGCGTGTGCGCGCGATGCGGCGGCGCGGGAAATGCGTGAGGCGGGCGCGATGCGGCGGCGCGGGGGATGCGTGGGCCGGGCCCGCTGCAGCGCGGGGGGCGGTGTGGGGGCAGTGCGAGGTGGGTGCGCGGCCGGCGCCGGGGCGACGGAGGCGGATGATCAGGGACGGGTGCGACGCACAAGACTTCTGAACATGATTTTCATAAATCGCTTCATGCTGGTAAAAAGGTGACAGCAACGCGGCGGGGCGGGCACTGACCGGCACTTCCGTGTGTTCATGAAAGACAAGGGAGTTCGCCATGACGTCACGCCTACGCATCGGAGCGGAGCGTGCAGCAGACCGGGCAGACCTGATCCCCGGGAGCAGGATCGGCCTGCTCACCAACTTCACCGGGACCATGCCCGACCTGTCCCGGAACATCGATGCGTTCACGGCCGCGGGTGTGCGACTGCATCACCTGTTCGGCCCCGAGCACGGTCTCGACGGCTCGGTGCAGGCGGGGGAGAGCACCGCGATCGAGCGCGACGAACGCTCCGGGCTCCCGTTCAGCGACACCTACCTCACCGAGGGCGCTGCGCTGGACGACATGATCGCCGCGTCCGGCGTGGATGCCCTCGCCTTCGACATGCAGGACATCGGGGTGCGCTTCTACACCTACATCTGGACCATGTACGACGCGATGCGCAGCGCCGCGCGCCTCCGGCTGCCGTTCACCGTGCTCGACCGACCGAATCCGCTGGGCGGCGCCGTGCTCGCGGGCCCCGGGATCGAGGGCGAGCGCTTCACGAGCTTCGTGGGGCGCAGCGACATCCACCAGCGCCACGGCCTCACCGCCGGGGAGCTGGCACGCCTCTTCGCGCGCCGCGACCTCGCCGCGGAGGGCCTCGAGCTCGACCTGCACGTGGTGACGCTGACGGACTGGGACCCCGCGCGGGACTGGACCGCCACCGGACTGCCGTGGGTGCCGCCGTCGCCCAACATCCCCACGCTCGACTCGGTGTACGCGTTCGCCGGCACCGGGCTCGTCGAGGGCACGACCCTGAGCGAGGGGCGCGGCACCACGCGGCCGTTCGAGACCATCGGCGCTCCGTTCCTGACGGCCGCGTTCGCGGAGGACCTGCGCGGGCGCGACCTGCCGGGTGTGCTGTTCCGCGACATCGCCTTCCAGCCGACGTTCCACAAGCACGTGGGGGAGACCGCTCGGGGCGTGCAGCTGCACATCACCGACCACCGGGCGTATGACCCGGTGGGGACCGCCCTGGCGGTGCTGGAGGCCGCCCGTACGTCGGCGCCGGAGGACGTGCACAGCCTGGATGCGGGACAGCGGCTCGATCCAGGCGACTCCGGCTACGCGCTCGACCGCTTGTGGGGGTCCACCAGCCTCCGTGAGGCGCTGAACGCCGGGCGAGACCTGGCGGCGCTGTCCGCGGGGCCTCAGCGAGTCGCGGACGCGTACGGCGACGACGTGCTGCTCTACCCACGCTGAAAACTATTTCCGTCATGTTAATCGTGACCAAAACTTATTGACATCGACGCGACGGTGAATGTACTTTCATTCCCATCGCGCTGCCGCACCCCCCTTCACCCGAGGAGATATCAATGGAGAGCATCGTCCGGACCTTCCGCGCGGGAGACGGCCCCGAGATCGCGCGAGCCTGGACCGAAGCGGCGCCCGCCGACGGCATCAGCTACGAGCGGTTCCGCGACCTGATCCTGCTCGACCGCAACTTCGACGCCGACGGCCTCTTCCTCGCCGAGTCCGACGGCGACATCGTCGGCGCGGTCTACGCCGTCCGCCGCCAGATCGCGGCCGACGGCGACGACCTGGAGCCCACCTCCGGCTGGATCCCGTTCTTCTTCGTCGTCCCGTCCGCCCGACGCCACGGCATCGCCACCACCCTGATGGCCGCCGCGAAGGAGTGGCTGCGCGGGCACGGCGTCGAGACCGTCTACTTCTCGTCGTACACGCCCAACTACTTCCTCCCCGGGCTCGACGCCGACCGCTACCCCGAAGCCGACGCGTTCCTGCGCTCCGTCGGCTTCCAGACGCAGTACACCTCGGTCGCCATGGACCGCACGCTCAACGACTACGCCATGCCCGACGACGTGCGCGCCCGCATCGCCGAGCTCCGCGCCAAGGGCTGGACGTTCTTCTCACCGACGGGCGACGACCTGGTCGACCTGATCGAGATCGCCGGCACCTTCAACGCCGACTGGTCGCGCGGTATCCGCGAGGGCGTGCTCGGCGGACAGTCGCTCGAGCGCATCATGGTCTGCCGCAACCCCGAGGGCGCCATGCTCGGCTGGGCCATGCACGGCACGTACGAGAACGTGCTGGAGCGCTTCGGCCCGTTCGGGGTGCTGCCGGAGAGCCGCGGCACGGGACTCGGGAAGATCCTGCTGCACCTCACGCTCGAGCGCATGCGTGCCCTGGGCGCCCACAGCGCCTGGTTCCTGTGGACCGAGGAGACCTCCGCCGCCGGACACCTGTACCTGAACACCGGGTTCGAGATCACTCGCACCTTCACGATCCTGCACGCCCCCACCGCCGCCTGACGCGGCCCACCCGAGAGGAATCACATGAAGTCTGCAGCACAGCGTCACCGCCGACGCCTGGTGACCACCGTCGCGCTCACGGGCGCGGCCGCGCTCGCCCTCGCCGGATGCACCACCGGGGCGGAAGGGGGCGGAGACGACGGCGTCGTGAAGCTCACCTTCCTCAGCCACTACGGCAGCGACCCGTTCAAGACCGGGATCGGCGACCTCATCGACCAGTGGAACGAGGAGAACCCCGACATCCAGGTGACCTCGCAGGCCGTCAACTTCGACGAGCTGCTCACCACCCTCAACGTGCGCCAGACCGGCGGACGCGGCGCCGACATCGTCAGCTCGTACTCCCTGTGGGGTGGGCAGCTGCAGGCCAACGGCGTGCTCTCCGCTCCGCCCAAGGACGTCGCGGCCGACATCACCGACAACTACAGCCCCGCGGCGCTCGCCTCGGTCACGACCGGTGACGGCGAGATCCTCGGATACCCGACCGAGTTCAACACGTACGCGCTGTTCTACAACAAGCAGCTCCTCGCCGACGCGGGCTACGACGCCCCGCCGGCGAACTGGGACGAGCTGGTCGAGGCCGCCAACGCCACCACGAAGAAGGACGGCTCGGGCAACACGATCGTGCAGGGCCTCTCCCTCATCCAGGACGGCGACAACCACACGGTGCACCCGTTCCTGTCGCTGCTCGACTCCGCCGGTGGCGAGTTCCTCGCGGCCGACGGGAAGTCCGCCATGGACGACAAGGCCGAGGACGTGATGCAGCTCGAGTCCGACCTGGCCGAGACCGGCGCCACCTCGACCTCGATCATGCCGACGAAGGCGTTCCCCACGGGCGGCGTGGCCATGGCCGTGCAGGCCGGCTGGTGGATCGGCAGCCTGAAGGCCTCGATGGGCGACGACTACGCCAACGTCGGCGTCGCCCCCGTGCCCGGCCCGGAGACCGGTGACGTGGGCTCCCTCGCCTACAGCTTCTTCACCGGCGTGAACTCCGGCAGCCAGCACCAGGAAGAGGCCTGGAAGTTCCTCAGCTGGCTCAACTCGCACGAGAACGAGGACGGCGTCACCGCCCTCGGCGACTTCCTCGCCACGCAGGGGCTGATCCCGCCGCGCACCACGGACGCGGAGATCCTCGGCCCGAAGTACCTCGCCGAGGAGCCGAACCTCGAGGCGATCTACGCCGCCGCCGACTACGCGATGGCTGAGTCGAACGCGTCGAACGCCTACGAGGCGAAGACCGCCACCAACACGGCGCTCAACGACATCATCGTCAACGGCGCCGACGTGAAGACCACCTTCTCGAAGCTGGTCAAGGAGATCGACGCCCAGTAGCACCACCGGAGGGCGGGGACCACGCGCGTCCCCGCCCTCCACCCCGAGACCACCCACGGAGGGCCGATGGCCAACCCCACTCTCATGACGGCGGCGCAGGAAGCCGCGGAGGACACGATCGCGGTGACGACGGTCGGGAAGAAGGCCAAGCCGCGTTCGCGTCGGTTCCGCCGCGAAGCCCGTGCCGGCTACCTGTTCCTCGCGCCCTCCCTGCTGTTCTTCACCGTCTTCCTGATCCTGCCCACCTTCTTCGCGATCTTCCTGTCGCTGTCGACCTGGGGCGGATACGACCTCACCAAGATCGAGTTCACCGGGTTCCAGAACTACCTGGAGATCCTGCAGATCGACAGCACGTTCGTGCAGCCGATCCTCATCAACACGTTCCTGTTCGCGATCATCGCCGTGATCCTCGCGGTCGGCGGCTCGGTCGTCGTCGCCCAGCTCATCGAACGCCTCAAGTTCCAGGGCTTCTGGCGGTTCCTGTACTTCCTCCCCGTCGTGGCCACCGTGGTCGCGATCGGCAACGTGTGGAAGATGCTCTACCAGCCGGCCGGCCTCATCAACGCCGTGCTCAACGCCCTCGGCGTGAACTCCATCGGCTTCCTGTCCGACCCGAACCTCGCCCTCCCCGCGGTCGCCGTGGTGCAGGCGTGGGCCTCGATCGGCGCGGCCGTGCTCATCCTCACGGCGGGCATCAAGGGCATCGACAAGACCATGTACGAGGCCGCGGAGATCGACGGCGCGAACTCCTGGCGCACGTTCTGGAGCATCACGCTGCCGCTGCTGCGGCCCTCCCTGGTGTTCGTCTTCATCACCCAGTGCATCGCCGGCCTGCAGTCGTTCGCGCTCATCATCGTGATGACCAAGGACGGCGGACCCGCGAACGCCACGAACGTCGCCGCGTTCGAGATGTACCAGCAGGCGTTCAAGTTCGGCGCCTGGGGTACCGCGAGCGCCATGGCCATGGTGCTCTTCCTGATCATCTTCATCATCACGCTGCTCCAGCTCTGGATCAGCCGTCGCACCGGAGGAGACGACTGATGGGCGTCCGTCAGCGCAAGCGCCACCCGTTCCCGTGGATCTCCTACCTCGTGGTCGCCATCGGTGGCGTGATGATGGTGGTCCCGTTCTTCGACACGGTCTTCAGCTCGCTGAAGGGCCCCGGTGAGTACGGCATCTTCCCGTACCGGTTCTTCCCGGAGAACTGGACCTGGGACAACTACACCGCCGCGTTCGAGCAGCTGCAGCTGGACAAGCTGTTCTTCAACAGCACGGTCGTGACGCTCGTGGTCACCGCGTCGGTGCTCATCACCTCCGCGATGGCGGGCTACGCGCTCGCGAAGCTGCGGTTCCGCGGTCGCGACGTGATCTTCCGGTTCGTGCTCGCGACCATGATGCTGCCGCCGTTCCTGCTGCTGATCCCCGACTTCCTGATCATGCTGAACTGGCCGCTGGTGGGCGGCAACAACATCCTCGGCCAGGGCGGGTTCGGCGGTATGACGAACAACATCGTCTCGCTCATGCTGCCGTTCCTCGTCAGCGGGTTCGGCATCTTCCTGATGCGCCAGTTCATGGTGGGCGTGCCCGACGAGATGCTCGAGGCCGCGCGCATCGACGGTGCGGGGGAGTGGCGGCTGTTCTTCAACATCGTGCTGCCGCAGGCGACGCCGGTGGCCATCACCCTCGGCGTGATCACGTTCGTCGGCCAGTGGAACGAGTACATCTGGTCGTCGCTGATCGCCTCCGCCAACCCCGACCTGATGACGCTGCCCGTCGGCATCCAGATGCTGCAGAGCTTCATCGACCCGAACCGCACCATGCCGATCGTGATGGCCGGCATCGTCATCAGCACCCTCCCGGTGCTGCTGATCTTCCTCTTCCTGCAGAAGTACTACGTCCGCGGCGTCATGCTCAGCGGAATGAAGTGACCCCCACGAAACGGAGTGATGACAATGGGTAGGACCGTACTCGCCATCGGCGGGCACATCGGCGACATGGACCTCACGGCGGGTCCGACCCTCGCCAAGATGGTGCAGGAGGGGGACCGGGCGATCATCCTCGCGTGCACCTACGGCGAGCGGGGCCACCCCACGATCGCGCCCGACGAGTATCGGAAGCAGAAGGTGGCGGAGGGCGAGGCCTTCGCGGCGGCGATCGGTGCCGAGTTCCGCGTGCTGGACTACTCCGACGGCTTCCTGCCCGACGACGACTCCGCCGCGGAGCAGATCGCCGACATCATCCGGCAGGAGAAGCCCGAGATCCTCATCACGCACTGGACCACGAGCATCCACCGCGACCACGAGCGCGCGGCGATCCTCGCGGAGCGCGGCCGGTTCCTCGCGTCTCTCCCCGTGGACAGCCCGTACGGACGCCACGGCATCTCGCAGTTCCTGCACGCGGACAACTGGGAAGACGCGGAGGGTTTCACGCCCGACCTGTACGTGGACATCCCCGACGCCGCGTTCGAGACCTGGCGGGCAGCCATCCAGGGCCAGGCCTTCGCCCGCGGAGAGACCTACGGGTTCCGGTACATCGACTACTACAGCGCGAACATGCTCGCGAAGGGCTGCCTGGCCGGCACCACCCGGGCGTGCGGCTTCAAGCGCGGCGACAAGGGCGCCGAGCTGGCAGGGCCGTGAGCCCCGAGCGCTCGACCGAAGGGCCGGAGGTGCGTCTGCGCCTCCGGCCCTTCCGCGTGGGCGACGAGGACGACCTCGCCGCCGTGTGCCTGCGCACCGGAGACTCGGGCGCCGACGCCACGGGCCTCTACCGCTCGCCACGGCTGCTGGGGGAGGTGTTCGCGCTGCCCTACGCGGCGTGGAGCCCCGAGACGTGTCTCGTGCTCGACGCCGGCGACCGCGTACTCGGGTACGTGGTGTGCGCGCCCGACACGACCGCGTACGAGCAGTGGTTCCGGCACGCGTGGTGGCCTCCCCGCGAGGCGCGGCACCGGGGCGACCGTGCCGACGGGGGCAGGGATGCGACCATCGTCGCGTTCGCCCGGAGGATCGGCGAGGGTCGGGTGCCGTTCGTGGACCGCTACCCCGCGCATCTGCACATCGACCTGCTGCCCGAGGCGCAGGGCCACGGGTGGGGGCGGCGGTTGATCGACACGCTCGCGACGCTGCTGCGCGACCGGGGCGTGCCGGGGATGCAGCTGACCGCCGGGACGCGCAACACCGGCGCCATCGCGTTCTACCGTCGCCTCGGCTTCGCGGAGCTGCGTCGGACGGACGACGGCGTGACGTTCGGGATGCTTCTCGACGACGTGACCCCGCGGCACTGAGGGCCGGGGACGCAGAAGGGGCCGCACCCCCGGGAGGTGCGGCCCCTTCTCGTCGTCCGGGAGGATCAGCCGATGAAGTCGGCGAGGTCCTTCTCGAGGGCGAACTTCGGCTTGGCGCCGATGATGGTCGTCTTGACCTCGCCGCCGTGGAAGACCTTCATCGCCGGGATCGACGTGATCTGGTACTTCATGGCGAGCTCGGGGTTCTCGTCGACGTTGAGCTTGAGGATGGTGATCTTGTCGGGGTTGTCGGCCTGGATCTCGTCCAGCACCGGCGCGACCATACGACACGGACCGCACCACTCGGCCCAGAAGTCCACCAGCACGGGACCATCGGCCTGCAGCACGTCCTGCTCCCAGGTCGCCTGGCTCGTTGCCTTTGCACTCATCAGAGTTCTCCTTGTTCGAGGTTCGCCTGCTACAACAACGGGCGAGGGGAAAGTGTTCCCGGCGCTGATCAGGCCGTGATGACCTCGGCGGCCTCCGCGGCGGGGACCTCGACCGAGGCGTCCTCCAGATCGGCGAGGAAGTGCTCCGCGTCGAGCGCGGCGACCGTGCCGGTGCCGGCGGCGGTGATGGCCTGACGGTAGGTCGGGTCGATCACGTCGCCCGCCGCGAACACCCCGGGGACCGAGGTGCGGGAGGAGCGGCCGTCGACCCAGATCGTGCCCTCGGACGTGAGCTCGAGCTTGTCGTGCACGAGGTGCGTGCGCGGGTCGTTGCCGATCGCGATGAAGAGGCCGTCGAGGGGCAGGTCGCGCAGCGAGCCGTCGACCGTGGACCGCAGCTGCACACCGGTGACCGCGGTCTCGCCGAGGATCTCCGCGACCTCGCTGTTCCACACGAACTCGATCTTCTCGTTCGCGAACGCCCGCTCCTGCATGATCTTCGAGGCGCGCAGCGTGTCCTTGCGGTGGATCACGTACACCTTGTCGGCGAAGCGCGTGAGGAAGGTCGCCTCCTCCATCGCCGAGTCGCCGCCGCCGACGACCGCGATGGTCTTCTGGCGGAAGAAGAAGCCGTCGCACGTGGCGCACCAGGACACGCCGAAGCCCGACAGGCGCTCCTCGCCCTCGATGCCGAGCTTGCGGTAGGCCGAGCCCGTCGCATAGATGATGGTCTTCGCCTCGTGCGTGGCGCCGGAGCCGAGCGTGACCTTCTTGACCGGGCCGGCGACATCGAGCTCGGTGACGTCGTCGTACAGGACCTCGGTGCCGAACTTCTCGGCCTGCTCCTGGAACTTGGCCATCAGCTCGGGGCCCTGGATGCCCTCCGGGAAGCCCGGGTAGTTCTCGACCTCGGTGGTGTTCATCAGCTCACCGCCGACCTCGACCGAGCTCGCGATGAGCAGCGGCTCCAGGTTCGCGCGTGCGGCGTAGATGGCAGCCGTGAATCCGGCGGGGCCGGAGCCGATGATGATGACCTGACGCATGTGATCTCCGTTAGAAAGGCGGTGCCGTCGAAAGACGTCCGACTGCTTCAACCCATGGTAACCGCGGGGCATTCCCCAGCGGCAGGCGCGCGCGGGCCTCAGCGACCAGGGAGGAAACGGCGCATCAGGCCCCCCGCCGCCTTCAGCTCGGGCGCCCGCATCGCCGCCAGCAGCGCGATGTACACCGCGACCACGACGAGGCCGATGATCGCCGTGCCCACGGCGCCCTGGATCTTGTCCGAGGCGGTCCAGCCGTCGGCGCCGCCCATCAGCTGGAACACGCCCCACCCGGCGAAGCCCGCGGGAATCGCCGCCACAGCGAAGCGGCCGATCGAGGTCGCCCACGTGCGCACGCCGAGACCGCCGAGGCGACGATGCAGAAGCCAGGTCGCGACGATCGTCTGCAGGGTGCTCGCGACGGACTGGCCGAGGGCGACCGCGGCCGCGAGCATCGTGATCGGGATCACCCCGGCCTGGTACAGCCCGCCCGCGAGCAGCGCCGTCGCGACGATGAGGACGCACTGGAAGATCGTGAACCAGAACGGCGTGCGAGTGTCGTCGTAGGCGTAGAAGGTGCGCTGCACGATGAACAGGATCGTCAGCGGGATCAGGCTCACGAGGTAGCAGAGCAGCACCAGCGCGGCGGCCTCGGCGTCGGGCGCGGAACTCGTGAACACGCGCGACGCGGGGATCGCAGCGGCGGCCACGGCGGCGACGGCCGCCACGATGAAGAACAGCAGCGTGCGGATGCTGCGCGAGATGTCGGCGCGCACCTCGGGGTCGCGTCCGGCCGCGGCGTGCTCGCTGATCTGCGTGAAGTAGGGCGTCCCGATCGACAGCACGATCACGGAGTACGGCAGCATGAAGATCAGCCACGCGTTCGCGGTGACCGTCGCGGAGGCGCCCGAACCGGAGGCCTCGCTCACGATGTTGCCCTGGAGCACGCCGGCGGCCAGGCTCGCGAACGCCATCAGGAAGGTCCAGCCGGCGAGCTTGCCGACCGTGCCCAGGCCCACGCCGCGCCAGTGGAAGTCGGGCTTGAGGGCCAGCCCGGTGCGCCGCCAGAACACGAGCAGCACCAGCGCCTGCAGCGCGATGCCGAGCGTGGCCGTGCCGCCGAGCGTGGCGATCATCGCGGGCGTCCACTCCGCCGCCTTCGTCGGCACCGGGGCGAACAGCGCCCCCAGGATCAGGAAGCCGATGATCGAGACGATGTTGTTGACGACCGGCGCCCACGTGAACGGGCCGAAGATGCGCCGCGCGTTGAGGGCCTCGCCCAGCAGCGCGTACAGGCCGTAGAAGAGGATCTGCGGGAGGCACCAGTAGGCGAGCGCGGTCGCCAGGGCCTGCGCCTCCAGCGGCGCCCGGCCGGCGACGAGCACGACCAGCCACGGGGCGGCGATCGTCGCGACAGCGGTGGTCGCGACCAGCACCACCGTGCCGAGCGTGAACAGCTTCGAGATGAACGCGTTGCCGCCGTCGGCGTCGGCCGTGGCCTTCACGATCTGCGGCACGATCACCGCCGTCAGCACGCCGACCGAGATCAGCGAGAACACGCTGTTGGGCAGGGTGTTGGCGAAGGTGAAGGCGTCGGCGGCCTCCGAGCCCACGGCGCCCAGCACGCCCACCAGCACGATGCTGCGGAGCAGACCGGTGAGGCGTGACACCAGGGTGCCGGCACCGATGATGGCGCTCGCGCGTCCGAGGCTCGTCACGGGGTCTCCTTCGTCGGCGGGGCGTCGCGGTCGAGTGCGCGCTCCTGCGCCGCCGCCTCGGCCTCCTTCTCCTCGATCAGCTCGTCGACGGCCACCTCGACCGCGTGCTCCTCGATGGCCTCCCGGCGCTTGCGGCGCACCGTGCGCACCACGCCGAGGGCGATGAGCAGCACGGCGAGGCCGCCGAACACCACGAGCCCGATCGTCTCCCACTCCGCGCGCACCGCCACCCGCACCGACTGCTCGGACTGGATGGGCACGCCCGTGGGGCTGGACAGGCTGAGCCGGAGGTCGAGCTCGCCGCTGCCCACCCGCGCCGACACGGGCACCTTGACCCGCGTGCTGGACTGGGGCTGCACGACCGTCTCGATCATGGGCTTCACCTCGAGGCGCGGGTCGCTCGGCGAGGCGGACAGCCGCACGGTCACCGGCCACGGGAGGTCGTTGCGCACCGCGATCGGCAGGTCGGCGTTCGCGGTGAGGAGCTGGATGGTGCTCGACGGGGGGATGCTCACGCTCGACAGGGTCGTGGTCGTGCGGGCGCGGTGGGCCGCGACCTTCTCGGCGAACGCGGCGTCGGACGACCCCACCGCGATCGTGCGCAGGATGCGCATCCGCTCCGGGGCGAGCAGCACGTCGGGCTCGCTCAGGATCGACGAGAACGCGGTGAGCGACTGCTCGTCGGTGAGCAGGTTCACGAGGTCGGCCGAGCGGGGGGCGGCGGCCGCCTCCGGCAGCGTGACCGCGACGGGAGCGGCGGCGCGGACCGTCGACAGCTCGAACCCGACGGAGTCGGCGGCGGAGATCGCGTCGCGCAGTGCGTCGGCCGTGCGGGTCTCGTCGCGGTCGAGTCCGACCAGCAGCGGTGCGCCGCCCGTGGCGCCCTGCGCCAGGAACAGCTGCGCGGCGGCCTCCGCGAGCAGACGCTGCCGCACGACCGGATCCGACGCCCCGGCGGCGCCCGAGAGCGCAGCGGACGTCGCGGCGTCGGTCACCAGCAGGTCCTGTCCGCCCGCGGTGGCGTGTGCGGCGGTGGGTCCGCCGACCGTGTCGGACGACACGACCGTGGTCGTGCCCTGGCCGAGGTACCCCGCGAACGCCGTCACGTCGGCCTGGGTGAGGTCCTGCTCCGGCCACACGATGCGGGGGAGAGCGCCGTCGACCTCGGTGAGCGTCGCGTCGTCGGGCAGGGCGGGCGCGTTCGTGCTCCCCGGCGAGGGGCTCGGTGTCGACCCCGGCGCGGACGTGGGCTCGGCGGTGGCCTGCTGCTGCGGGAACGCGGCGGGGTCGAGGAGGGCGGCGAACGGCAGCGGGGACAGCAGCGCGCTCAGGCCCGTCTGCGCCTGCACCGTGACGTCGGCATCACCGAACTGCAGCGCGAACCGGGGGTTGGGGAGCTCGTCGAGCCGCGTCAGCCACTCCCTCGCCGACTCCGGTGCCGCGGTGCCGAGGGCGCGGATCGACGCGAGGATCGCGGGGTCGATCGCGAGTACGGCCGTGGTGCCGGAGACCCCGTCGAGCTGCGCCGTGAGCGCGCCCTCCGGTGCGGTCAGCGTCGTGAGCTCCTCCGCCGTCAGCAGGGCGCCGCCGGCCGGGGTCGCGGTGACGGGCACGAGGACGCCGACCGGGCTCGCCGAGGGCGCGTTGACCACCAGCACGCTCGTGGCCGTGGTGTCCCACGTGGCCGCGCGCTCGCCGCCGGTGTCGCCCGTGCGCGCCCCGGTCAGTGCCGCCCGCAGCGGGTAGACGCCGGGGGCCAGGGTCTCGATGGTCTCCTGCGGCACGAACACCGTGGTCGTGGCGATGCCGTCCGGGTCGGCGGCCTTCGACGCCTCGTCGCCGAGGGAGATGAAGGAGCCGGTTGTCTCACCGTCGTCGAGCCAGTCGCTCACGGCGTCGGAGGTGGTGAGGGGCGTGCTGCCGAGCTCGATCTCGACCCGTCCGGCGCTCAGCTCGGTCTCGGTGCCGTTGGTGATCGTGACGACCGCTGACGTGGAGGTGCCGGGGGCGACCACGCCGCGCAGCCCGGCGGAGACGTGCAGCTCGACCGTGCGGGTGTCGTCGTCGCTCTTCTGATCCGCGGCGGCCGCGACCGCGGGAACCGCGACAGCGCACACGGAGGCGGCGATCACCGCGGCCGCCAGCCGTCGCAGGCGCACACGGAGGCCCGTGTGGGGGGTGATCGCGGTCATGAAGGTCTTCCTCGAACGCCGGGGAGGGGCGGATCGTGAGTACTGACCCTGCGATTCTAGGAGGCGCGAGGGAGGAGAACCCTGAAGACGCGTAGAGTGACGGCCGTGTCCGACGCCCCCGCACCCGTCCCCGACCCCGTCCGCAGCGCCCGCCTCGCCGCCGATCTCGACGCCGCCGACCTGCGGTCGGACCCGCTCCGGCAGCTGTGGGGCACGGAGGCCGACGACGCGCTCGGCCGCGGCATGCGCGAGCCGATCCTCCGCGCGATCGCCGACGACGACGGTGTGCTCGCGACCCTCGGCCGCCTGTTCGTGCTCGGGCTCCCGCAGCCGGAGGCCGCCGTCGCGTCGGCCCTCCCGACGCTCGGAGTGGACGGCCTCGTGGCCCTGGGGCTCGCGCGCGTCGAGGGCGACACGGTCGCACCGTGCGCGCTGCTGCGCCCGCAATCGTTCGTCGACGCCGACGGGGTGGGCGAGTGGTGGATCGCGAGCGACCTCGATGAGGTGGCGCTGGACGGCCCCTTGCCCGCCGACCACGTGCTGGGCGTGGGCGGGGCGTCGCGCACCCTCGCGGAGACCGTCGTGCCGGTGCAGGTGGAGCGCGCGCTCGACCTCGGCACGGGCTGCGGCATCCAGGCGCTGCTGGTCGCCCGGCGCGCGGGCACGGTGGTCGCGACCGACATCTCCCGCCGCGCCCTCGCCTACGCCGAGCTCAACGCGCAGCTCAACGGCGTGACGAACATCGACTTCCGTCACGGCAGCATGTTCGACCCGGTCGCGGGGGAGGCGTTCGACCTGATCGTGTCGAACCCGCCGTTCGTGATCACCCCGCGCACCGAGGGCGTGCCCGCGTACGAGTACCGCGACGGCGGGCTCGTCGGCGACGCGCTGGTGGAGACGTTCGTGCGCGCGGCCCCGGCGCATCTCACCCGCGGGGGCATCGCGCAGATGCTCGGCAACTGGGAGTCGCGGCAGGGCGTCACCGGGCTCGCGCGGCTCGAGGCGTGGGTGCCCGCCGACCTCGACCTGTGGGTGATCGAGCGCGAGGAGCTGACGCCCCTGGCGTACGCGGAACTGTGGATCCGCGACGGAGGCACCACGCCCCGCGATGCCGCGTTCGTGCCGCTGCTCACCGCGTGGCTCGACGACTTCGCGGCCCGCGGCGTGACCGCGGTCGGTTTCGGGTACGTGCTGCTGCGCCGCGGCGACGGCGAGCCTCTGCGGCGGGTGGAACGGCTCGGACAGTCGGTGTCGAACGTGGGCGCGGCGCTCGCCGCGGGGCTCGCCGCGCACGACGTGCTCGCGGCGGGGCTGCCGTCGACGCTGCTCGTGGCGCCCGACGTGACCGAGGCCAGACACCTCATGCCGGGCGACGACGACCCCAGCGTGATCGAGCTGCGGCAGGGCGGTGGCTTCGCGCGCACGGTGGGGGTGGACTCCGCGCTCGCCGGGTTCGTCGGCGCGTGCGACGGGGAGCTCACGGTGGCGCAGATCGTCGGCGCGCTGGCCGACCTGTTCGACGTGCCGCTGGCGGACCTGTGGGCCGACCTGGAGCCGAAGATCCGCTCCCTCGTGCGCGACGGCTTCCTGACACCGGGGGAATAGACGCGGCATCCATGCGTTCGAATACATCATGAAGGCTTTCGGATTCCTCTCCTTCGGGCACTACGCAGACGTGCCCGGCTCGGCGACCCGCACCGCGGGCGACATGCTGAAGCAGACGATCGAGATCGCGGAGGGGGCCGACGAGCTGGGCGTGAACGGCGCGTACGTGCGCGTGCACCACTGGGCGCGCCAGGCCGCCTCCCCCATGCCGCTGCTGACCGCCATGGCCGCGCGCACCGAGCGCATCGAGGTCGGCACCGGCGTGATCGACATGCGCTACGAGAACCCCTTCCAGTTCGCGGAGGAGGCCGCCGCGCTCGACCTCATCGCCGACGGCCGCATCGCCCTCGGCGTGAGCCGTGGTTCACCCGAGACCGCGCTGCGCGGCTACGAGACGTTCGGCTTCCGCGACACCGAGGACCCGGAGCGCGGCAGTGTGCTGGCGCGCGAGAAGTTCGAGATCTTCCTGCGCGCCATCGACGGGGAGCGCCTCGCCCCGGGCGACCCGCGCATGGTGGGTGCCGGGCAGTACCTGGCCATCGAGCCGCAGTCGCCCACCCTCCGCGACCACATCTGGTGGGGCTCCGGCTCGCGCGCCACGGCCGAGGAGACCGGACGCCAGGGCCTCAACATGATGAGCTCGACCCTCGTGACCGAGGCCACGGGACAGCCGTTCCACGAGCTGCAGCGCGAGCAGATCGACCTGTTCCGCGCCGCGTACCAGGAGGCCGGGCACACCGGGACCCCGCGGGTGTCGGTGAGCCGCAGCGTCTTCCCACTGATCTCCGACATGGATCGCGCCTACTTCGGGCTGCGCAGCGAGGAGAACGGCGACCAGATCGGCGTGATCGACGGGTTCCGCTCCACGTTCGGCAAGACCTACGCCGCGGAGCCCGACGTGCTCATCCAGCAGCTGCTCGCGGACGAGGCCGTGATGGCCGCGGACACCCTCATGCTCACGATCCCCAACCAGCTCGGCCCGGAGTACAACCTGCACGTGCTGGAGGCGTTCGCGGAGCACGTGGCCCCGGCGCTCGGGTGGAAGCCGAACACCGAGGGACCCGTGCAGGGCGACCCGGTCACCTGACGGGGGTCGCCCCGCGCCGTCCGCGGCTCGGATCAGCCCTTCGCGGGGCCGAACAGCTCCTGGCCGTGCTCGTGCAGGAGCTTGTACGCGTCGGCGAAGGTCTGCGGCTCGGGCTCGCCGGGCGTGCCGTAGCGCGCGATGAGCAGGCCGAGCAGCCCGCGTGCCGGCGGGGTCAGCGGCTTGAGGTGGTCCGCCTCGTTCGGCTGCGGCGTGCCCTCCTCGGGGTTCGGCGGCGTGTAGGCCGGGGTGGTCACGGGCCAGTCGGCCGGATGCCGCGGCCTGTCGAGGTTCACCACGTTCATGAGCGTGTTCGCCGACTGGTCGCGGTCGTTGAGCGGCTTCAGGCCGTGCAACCGCGACAGCGTCGCGGTGACCGAGCCGTGGTGCATCTCGTCGTGGATGATGGTGCCGCGGCGTGTGTACGCCGACACCGCGATCGCGGGCACCCGGCAGCCCAGACGGTCGAACGTGAAGCCCATCTCGCCGGCCTTCGTGTCGGGCGTCGGCTTCGTGGCGGCGGGCGGCGGCACGTGGTCGTAGCAGCCGCCGTGCTCGTCGAACGTGATGAGCAGCAGGGTGTTCACGGCGTTCGAGCCGTCGGGCGTCGCACTCGTGCGCACCGCCTCGTAGATGTCGTGGATCAGGCGGTCACCGGCGCGCACGTCCGAGATGGCGCTGTCGAACACCGGCTCGCCGTCGACCACGCTCTCCCGCGGCGACCCGAACGGCGGGTGGAAGTCGTTGTGGTCGTAGACCATCCGCGGCTCGATGAACGCGTAGGCGGGGAGGGTGCCGTTCTTCGCGTCGGCGTAGAAGTCCTCCATCGTGCCGAAGTGCTCGGTGCGCCAGTACTTCTCCAGCACCGCGGCGTGCAGCATGCCCGTGAACGACACGAGCTGCAGCTTGTCGATGTAGATCTTCCAGCTGACCTTCGCGTCTTCCAGCCGGTTGAACACGGTGGGTGCCGCGGGGGCGTCGATCCACTTCTTGTAGCCGCCGCCGGCCTGGTTCGTGACGAACCCGTGCGAGGTGGACGCGTGGAAGAACGAGCGGTTGCAGAACGTCTGCGAGGGGACGGCCGCGTACCAGTGGTCGAACACGGCGAACTCCGACGCCAGGGTCGACAGCACCGGCAGCATCTCGGGCGAGAACGAGCCCATGATGTGCCGGGCCTCGTCGACGCTCGGCTCCGTGCCGCCGCGGAGCCGCCGGAAGTTGATGATGTAGTCCTCGAGGAAGCCCGACATCGTCGCCTTCTCACCGTGCGTCGGGGCGTTGAACGGCGCGGACATCTGGTCGACGAACAGGTCGGCGTTGGTCTTCGGGTCGACCGTGCCGAAGATCTGGGTGTTGACGTGCGGGTACTCCTCGCCCGGGTCGGGGTCGGGCAGGCTCATGATCCGGTCGGTGTCGCCCTGGTAGACATGCGCATCGACCACGGTGCCGTCGGCGGCCGTGTTGCTGTGCGAGCCGAACGCGAGACCCTCGAACGTCTCGCCCTTCGGCAGGTTGTCCTTCGTGTAGAGGTACCCGAGCAGGTTGTCGAACGAGCGGTTCTCGCCCATCACCACGACCACGTGGTCGAAGCCCGGCTCCTTCCGCGGCGTGAGGGCGGCGAACGGATCATCGCCGGTCGCGAAGCCGTCGCGCGGGTTGTTCCCCGCCACGGACGCGCCGATCGCCGCGCCTCCGGCCCCGCCGATGACGGCCCCCGCGAGTGCGGCACCCCCCACCTTGAAGAACCCGCGGCGGGACGTGTCGCGGGGGGCGGGAGACGGGGAGGGGGAGTCTTCGTCGGCCATGCGCCGATCCTATGACCGGGCGGGGCGGCTCCGCAGGGGTTGGGCGCTGTTCACAACTCCGGAGAAATCGAGCCCCATGGCCGGATCGCAGCGCAGGAGACGACGTGTCGCCCGAGAACTCCGGAGTTGTGAATGGTCGAGGGCGGGTCAGGCGGCGGGGATCCAGAGGACCGCGCCGTCGCGCCAGCCCAGGCCGGCGGGGCCCTCGGGGATCGGCTGCTCGTGGCGGGGGCGGACGACGCGCAGCCGCTTCCCGGCGAACTCGACGATGTAGACCACGTCGGCACCGCGGTACACGTGCGCCACGACCTCGACCGCCACCGGGGCGTCCGCGCCGACCGTCGGCGCCAGGTGCAGGTCCTCCTGACGCAGCACCACCTCGCCCGCGCCGTCGGCGCCCGCACCGGTCAGCGGCACCTGCACGCCCGTGCCGTCGACCGTCGCGGTCACACCGGAGCGGGTCGCGGGGAGCAGGTTCGCCGCCCCGATGAAGTCCGCCGCGAACGGGGTGCGCGGGGAGCCGTACAGCTCGGCGGGCGCACCTTCCTGCTCGATCACGCCGCCGTTCATCAGCACGATCCGGTCGGACAGGCTCATGGCCTCCTCCTGGTCGTGCGTGACGAACACCGTGGTGAGGCCGAGGGTGCGGTGCAGCTCCTTCAGCTCCACCTGCATGTCTTCCCGCAGTCGCGCGTCGAGGTTCGACAGGGGCTCGTCGAGCAGCAGCACCCGCGGCTCGAACGCGATCGCTCGGGCGAGGGCCACGCGCTGCTGCTGGCCGCCGGACAGCTGGGCGGGCATGCGGTCGGCGAGGTGACCCATCTGCACGCGCTCCAGCGCCCGCACCGCGAGCTCCTTCTGCTCGGCCTTGGGCTTGTCGCCGGCCATCCGCAGCCCGAAGCGCACGTTCTCGACCACGCTCATGTGCGGGAACAGCGCATAGCTCTGGAACATCATGCCGAGGTGCCGCTTCTCGGGCGGCAGCTTCGTGACGTCCTGTCCCGCGATCTCGATCGTGCCGCTGGTGGGCGACTCGAGCCCGGCGATGCAGCGGAGCAGCGTGGTCTTGCCGCAGCCCGACGGACCGAGCAGCGAGACGAACTCGCCGGACCGCATCGAGAGGTCGATGCCCTTGAGCACCTTCGTCCCCTTGAAGTCCTTGGTGAGTGAGGTGATGGTGAGCGTTGTCATCAGACGAACAACCTTCCCAGGCCGATGATGCGTTCGAGGACGATCATGAGGACGACGGTGAGCAGGACCATGAGGGTCGAGACGGCCGCCACGGTGGGCGACGTGCTGAACTCCAGCTGGCCGTAGATGGCGATGGGCAGCGTCTCCAGCTGCGGGGTGCGCAGGAAGAGGGCGATGACCGCATCGTCGAACGAGATGTTGAAGGCGAAGAACGCGCCGGCCGCGATGCCGGGGCGAGCGATGGGGAGCACGACGAGCCGGTAGCGGTTCCAGGTGCTGGCGCCGAGGGTGCGCGCGGCCTCCTCGGTGAAGTGGTCGGCGCGCGTCATCACCCCGGTCACGGTGCGCATCACGTACGGGATGGCGATGACCACGTGGATCGCGATCAGCACGCCGACGTTCGGCGAGCCGATCGTCAGGGACGCGATCGACAGCGCACCGATGGCGAGGATGATCGTGGGGATCGTCAGCGGCGACATCAGCAGCGCCTGGATCGCGGCTCCGCCGGGGACGCGGAAGCGGGTGAGCGCCAGCGCGGCCGCCGTGCCGATCGCCGCGGCGACGATCGCGACCGTCACACCCACCACGAGGCTCAGGCGGAACGGCTCCAGGTAGGTGTCGGAGGTGAGCGCCTCCACGTACCAGTCGAGCGTGAAGCCCTGACCGGGGAACGTGAGGAAGCGGTTCTCGCCCACCGAGGCGCCGGCGACGACGAGCAGCGGCACGAGCATGTACAGCGTCACGACGACGCCGAGGAGGATCGCGAGGATCCGGCCGAGGATCGGAACGGAACGGACCATGGTCACACCTTCTGCTTCCCGAGCCGGGACGTGGCCGCGAGCACGAGCATGACGCCCGCGAACAGCAGCACGGCCTGCGCCGCCGCGAACGCCCAGTCGAGGTTGGTGGTCGCGTCGACGTAGATGGTCTGCGCGAACACGGGGATCTGCGAGCCGCCGATGAAGCGGGGGGTGATGAACGAGCTCACCGACAGCACGAACACCAGCGAGGCGCCCGCGACGATGCCCGGCACCGACAGCGGCAGCACCACGTGGCGCAGCGTGCGCCAGAAGCCGGCGCCGAGCGTGCGCGACGCCTCTTCCAGCTGCGGCCTGATGCCGGAGATCACGCCGAGGATGCTGAGCACCGCGAACGGCAGGAGCACCTGCACCATCGCGATCACCACGCCGGTCTCGGTGCCGAGGAAGCCTTGGGTGCCGCCGACGAGGAGCTCCGCGCCGGGGATCTGCATCATCAGGCCCGACGGACCCATCAGCACCACCCAGCCGAACGTGCGCACCACGACGCTGGTCATCAGCGGCAGGATCACCACGATCAGCAGGAACGAGCGCACCTTCGAGCCGGCCCTGGCCATGATGTACGACAGCGGGATGGCGATGACCAGCGTGATCACCGTCTGGATCACCCCCAGGCGGAGCGAACGCAGCGCCGCCTGGAGGTGATATTCGCTCGCGAACAAGCGGGTGAAGTTGTCGAGGGTGAACCCGCCTGCCGGCGATTGCACGCTCATGAGAAGCATGCCGGCCACCGGGGTGAGGAAGGCGAGCGCGAGCAGCACGATCGCCGGCAGGAGCAGGAGCCAGGGCTCCTTACGGGTTCGGACGCTCATTTGGTGATCAGCGCATTCCACTCGTCGGTCCACGACTGACGCGACGCGGCGATGTCGCCGGGCGCGTAGACGACGACGTCGTCGAGCTCGTCGCCGGTCAGCACGGACTCGGCCGCCTCGTCCGACAGCTCGGCCTTGGTGTTGACCGGGGAGTAGCGCATGTTCTCCGCGAAGACGGCCTGCGCCTCCGGGCGCAGCTCGAAGTCGATGAACAGCTTCGCCAGGTCGGGGTTGTCGCGACCCTCGACCACGTTCGCGGTGATGAGCGACGCCGTCGCACCCTCCTCGGGCACGATGAACTCCACCGGGAGACCCGCGTCCTGCAGCGTGCCCGCGTAGTCCATGGCGTACGGCGCGAGCCAGGTGTCGCGCTGGGCGAACGCGGTCTGCAGGTCGGGCGAGGTCGGCACCACGATCGCGTCGCCCGACGAGGCCAGGGCCCCGAGCTCCGAGATCGCCTCGGACGGGTCGTCGATGCCGCCGCCGAGGGTGTCGGCCACCCGCAGCATCGACAGCACGCCGTACGTGTTCGAGAAGTCGGTCAGCGCGATGTGACCGGCGTACGCGTCGTCGAACAGGTCCTCCCACGAGGTGGGCGCCGGAGCGTCCGCCTCGGTGTTGTAGACCAGGCCGATCGGGGCGAGCTGGATGACGGGGCCCTCGCCGCGCTCGAGACCGGCGGTCGCGATGTCGATCAGGTCGCCGGACTCCGACAGGTCGTCGGCGGCGATCGGCGCGATGAGGCCCTGCTCGGCGGCGGTGAACTCCTGGCCGCCGGAGAAGTGCACGACGTCGATCTGCGGGCTCGCCTTCTGGGCGGTGACCTGCGCGAGCGCGTCGGCGCTGTACAGGGTGATCAGCTCGACCTTCGCGCCCGTCTCCTCCTCGAACGGGTCGACGACGGCCTCGATGAAGGCCTTCTCCCAGTCGCCGCCGAACGACGTGACGACCAGGGTCTCGCCGGCGAACTCCTTCTCGCCGCCGGACGCGGAGGACTCGTCGTCACCGGCGGCACAGCCGGCGAGGACGAGGGCGCCGGTGGCGACGAGCGCTCCGGCGGTGAGGATTCTGCGGGTGTTCATGCACTGCTCCTTCGGGATGGGTCCAGCACGGGGGGAGGGGTGACGCCTAGAGGCGTCCGAGGGTGAGCTGCTTCGCTCCGTCGATGCGGATCGCGGCGCTCTCCTGAGCGAACTCCGCGAGTCCTTCGGTGATGCCGGCCCAGATGTTGACGGGTGTCCATCCGAGCGGGCCGAGAATACGGGCACCACGATCGTAGAAGACGCCGATCTCATACCACTCGAACGGCAGCCCGCCCATCTGCATCGGGCGCTGCCAGTACCACTGCAGATCACCGGGTGCGGGCACGACCTGCTGGTTCTCGGCGGGCACGGCCTCCGGGTCGAAGTTCTGCGCCTCCTCGGGCAGTCCCATCATGACCTCGGGCCCGGCGTACATCGCGTGCATGGTCTGCATGGTGACCGGCTTCTCCAGCGCGCCCCACATCGCCTCGCACGTGCGGGGGGCGAGGTCCTCGAACAGCGTGGCGACGGCGCGGACGCCGTTCTCGTACTCGAGGAAGATCTGCTTGGTCATCGGGTTCCTTTCTTCGCGGCGGAGGATTCCGCCGCTCGTTCACGGGCGGCCTCGACGAACGCCGCGAACAGCGGGCGCTCCCCGGCGGCCTCATCGGGGTCGATCATCTTCTCGGGGTGCCACTGCACCGCCCAGAAGGGCCACTCGCCGTCGGTCTCGACGGCCTCGACGATGCCGTCGGGCGCCCAGGCCACGGGCCGCAGGCCGGGCGCGGACCGATCGACGGACTGGTGGTGGATGGTGTTCACGATCCGCTCGGTCGTGCCGTACAGGGCGGCGAGGCGGCTGTCCTCGGCGAACACGACGGGGTGCCGTGCCGAGAGCTGCTCGTCGGCGCCGCGCACGGGATGGTGATGCTCGGTGGCGGGGATGTCGACGATCAGCGAGCCGCCGAAGGCGACGGTGCTCACCTGCAGGCCGCGGCAGATCGCGAGCACGGGGAGGCCGCGGTCGCGGGCGCCGAGGGCCAGGGCGATCTCGTAGCCGTCGCGGGCGGAGTCGTATGTCTTGCCGTCCTGCGGGGCCGCGCCGTAGCGGGAGGGGTGCACGTCTTCCCCGCCGGAGAGCACCAGCCCGTCGAGTCGGTCGAGCACCTCGTCCACCCCGCCGGTGGGCGGCAGCAGGACGACGGCGCCGCCGGCCGCCTCGACCGGCGCGGCGTACTCGGCACCGAGCGTGTGGGCCGGGCGACCCGTGCCGAGGTCGGTGTCGATGAGGCGGCGCCACGTGGTGATGCCGATGAGCGGGCGGGTCACGACAGCTCGATCCAGGTGGTCTTGAGGTCGGTGAACTTCTCCATCGCGTGCAGGCTCTTGTCGCGCCCGAAGCCGGAGCCCTTGACGCCCCCGAACGGGATGGTCATGTCGCCCTCCTCGAAGCAGTTGACCCACACGACCCCGGCGCGCAGGCGCCGCGAGAGGGTGTGCACGGCGTTGAGGTCGGTGCTCCACAGCGCGGCGGCGAGCCCGTACTCGGTGCCGTTGGCGATGGCCAGGGCCTCCTCCACGTCGTCGTACGCGATGACCGAGAGCACCGGGCCGAACACCTCGCGCTGTGCGACCTCGTGCTGCGGGGTGACCCCGAGCACGACGGGGGCGAAGTAGCTGCCGCCGTCGACCGCGGCGAAGCGCTCGGGGCTGCCGGCCGCCAGCTCGCCGCCCTCGGCCTGTGCCCGCTCCACGAAGCCGGCGATGCCGGAGAGCTGCTTCTCGCTGACGATCGCGCCCATCGAGGTGCCCACGTCGAACGGGTCGGCCGGGAGCGTGGTGCGGGCCACGTCGGCGGCGATCTCCAGGGCGCGGTCACGCTGCGCCCGCGGCACGAGCAGCCGCGACGAGGCCGTGCACATCTGGCCCTGGTTGTAGAAGCAGCCGTCGGCGGTCGCCCGCACGGCGCGCTCCAGGTCGGCGTCGGGGAGCACGAGGCTCGCGGTCTTGCCGCCCAGCTCGGGCCACACCCGCTTGCCGTTGGAGGCGGCGGCGTAGCCGAGGAACCGGCGGCCGACTTCGGGGGAGCCGGTGAAGGTGACGACGTCGACGTCGTGGTGCTCGCCGAGGGCCCGGCCGGCGATGTGCCCGGCACCGGGGGTGACGTTGAGCACGCCGGCGGGGATGCCCGCCTCGTGCGCGAGCTCGGCGAGGCGGAGTGCGGAGAAGGTGGTGTGCTCGGCGGGCTTGAGCACCACGCTGTTGCCGACCGCGAGCGCGGGGGCGAGCTTCCACGCGGTCATCGTGAGCGGGAAGTTCCACGGTACGACGGCGGCGACCACACCGGCGGGTTCGCGGGTGACGAGGGCGAGGCTGCCCGGCGCGGTGACGGGCAGCTCGTCGAGCACCTTGTCGACGGCCTCGCCGTACCAGCGGAAGCAGTTCACCACGGCGCGCAGCTCGGTCTGCAGGGCCTCGCGCACGGGCTTGCCCATCTCCAGCGAGATGGTGAGGGCGAGCTCTTCGGCGTTGTCGTGGATGAGCTGCGCGAACGCGATCAGGCGCTGCCCGCGCTCGCGGGGGGCGATGCGCGACCAGACGCCGGAGTCGAACGCGGCGCGGGCCGAGCGGACGGCGCGGTCGACGTCGGCGTCCGAGGCGGCGGCGATGGGCGGCAGGGCGCGACCGTCACGCGGGCTGACCGGGGCGAGCGGCTCGGCGGTGCCGTCCTCCCACGCGCCGTCGATGAACATGCGGGTGCGCAGGGTGAGCGTCGCCGCGCGGTCCGCCCAGTCGTCTCCAGTAGCCGTGAACACGATCGTCCTCTCCAGGGGTGATGGCCCTGGAGAGGATACTCGCCCTATTTCGCCACTAGGTCAAGCTATAGCGAACGATCTCGCCATTTCTTTACACTCCCGTAACAGAATCGGCCTATAGCCGGATGGCTCCCGTCGGCATGTCCTGCGCCAGCGCCTCGGGTGCCTCGTCGACGATCAGCGAGCCGCGAAGCACCGGGGTGATCACGACGAGCGACTCCACGACCTCGAGCCCGTCGTGTCCCGCGACCGCCGGTCCCGTGAGGAAGTCGTAGAACGCGTCGGCATCGGTCACCAGCACGTTCATGAGCAGCTGCGAGGTGCCCGTCGTCGCCACGATGAACTTCACCTCCGGAGCCGCGGCCAGAGCCGTGCCCACCTTCTCCAGCCGGTCCATCGGCACGCGCAGCCACACGAGCGCCTCCAGGCCCAGCCCAAACAGGCTCGGCACGATCTCGGTGCGCGGATGCATCAGGCCGCGCCGGTTCAGCGACTCCATGCGGCGCCGGGTCGTGGTCACGTTGAGGCCCAGGGCGCGGGCGAGCTGCGCCACCGGCATCCGCCCGTCCTTCAGCAGCAGCCGGATCAGCGCCTCCTCGTCGGCGCTCAGCGCATCGGCCGGATCGACCTCCGAGCCCGACGACTCGTTGAGCATGCGCACCTGCTCGTCGGTCAGCACGCCCACCCGCCAGTCGTGCCCCGAGCGGAAGAACTTCAGCACCGTGGTGACGTTGATCGACGCGATGCCGTCGACCTCCGGGAAATCGGTGAACAGCAGCTCGCGGATCGACGCGTCGTCGTGGGGGAGCAGCATGCCCGCGATGTCGCTGCTGCCCTCCAGGACCGACACCGAGGAGGCGTCGGTGCGCCGCGCGAGCGTGCGGGCGACGTGCCACAGCGCGTGCGGCTCGGTCGTGATGCGGAACAGCACGGCCCGGGCGTGCAGCACCCTCGCCGGGTCGACGTAGGTGGAGACCCGTACGAGGCCGCGGTCGAGCAGACGCTGTCCACGGCGGGCGACCGTGCGCTCCGGCAGGTCGATGGCGCGCGCGATCTCACCCCACGACGCCCGCCCGTTCACCTGCAGGGCCGCGGCCACGATCCGGTCGGTCTCGTCGGCCATCACATCGTTCGCGGGCACGGGTTCTCCTTCGCGGGTTCGGGCACGTGAAGGTTATCCCAGGACCACGACGAGCGAAGGTGCCGCCGGAGCCGAAGCCCCGGCGGCGCCCTCGGTCACGCGGGCGGCTACTCCGCCTCGGCGGACTCCACCGTCGAGGCCTCCGTCGCCAGCGCACGACGGCGGCGCAGCGCGAACAGGCCGAGGCCCGCGGCGAGCAGCACGACCGCGGCGACGATGTACGGCACGCTGTCGGCACCGGTCGTCGCGAGATCGCCGTCGCTCGCGCCGCCCGAGCCGCCCTGGCCCGGAGTGGTCGCCCCGCCGCCCGCGGCCGCGGTCACGGTGAGCGCGGCCGTGACCTCGGTGCCGTCCGGCAGGATCACGGCGAGCGTGTGCGCACCGGCCGGGGTGGCCGCGGGGATCGTGACGGTGCGGGAGAACGACCCGTCGGCCGCGGCCGTCACCGTGCCCAGCGACACCGGGTCGCTGCGGAGCTCCAGCTGCAGCTCGGCACCCGCCGCGAAGCCGCTGCCCGAGACCGTGACCGTGCCGCCGGCCGCGACCGTGGTCGCGCCCAGCTCGACGGACGCGGGCTGCTCGGGCTCCGGCTCCTCGGTCACCGGGGGAGTGACCCCGGCCTCGGTCACCCACTTCTCGCCTGCGTCGGACTTGGTCACCGTGAACGTGTCGTACACGGCTCCCACGGGCAGGTCGGTCGACGCGGACGCCGTCTTCTCCGCCAGGTACGACCGGTACACGAGCTGGTTCTTCGACACGTCGATCACCTGGTACGTGGTCACGCCCTCGCCGCGCAGCACCTGGGTGGCGCCGTTGTTGGTCCAGACGTTCTTCTCCGGGGTCTCCAGGTCGTAGTGCTTCGCGCCCGAGTTCGATACCACGTACACGGGGCCCGTGGTGAGGCCGGGGGTGTCGGTCGCGTCGGTGTTCACGTAGCCGCGGGCGTACGTGTGGTCGTGGCCCATCAGCACCAGGTCGATGTCGTTGCGCTGGAACACGGGCAGCCACTCGGCACGCAGCACCGGCTCGTCACGGCCGGCCGACGCCGAGAACACCGGCTGGTGGAAGGTCACGACGTTCCACTTCGACGGGCTGTTCTGCAGCAGCAGGTCGAGCCACGCCGCCTGGAACCGCGTCCACAGCGTGCCGATCTGCGACGACGGGCAGTCCGCGCCCGAGCACGACGGGAGGCCGGCCGGGGTGAGGAAGGTCGTGTCGCGCGTCGCGTTCAGCGTGATGAAGCGCACGCCCTGGTAGTCGGTGTAGTACGCGGTCTCCGCGGCGAACGCGCTCCAGTGCTCGAAGAACGCGCGGTACTGCTGCGCCACGGGGGAGTCGCCCTTCGCGAGGTCGGCCAGGGCGCCGATCGAGCTCATCGAGGGGTTGTTGTGCGGGTACTCGAAGGCGGCCTTCCACGCCGTGAGCAGCTTGTCGCCGGAGTACTCGTGGTTGCCGGGGGCCGCCATCACGTTGGTGCGGACGGCCGAGTCCTCCATGCCCTTGAACCAGTTGAGCCACTCGTTCTCGTTGCTCGACGTGTTGATCAGGTCGCCCGCGTGCACGGAGCCGATGGAGCGCGGTGCGTTCGCCTCGGCCTGCTTCACGACGCTCGGCCACGTGGTGTCCAGACCGATCTGGGCGTCGCCGTAGTACAGGAACTGGAAGTCGGTGGCGTTCGGGTCGGCCGTGCGGAAGGTGAACCAGTCGCTCCAGCTGCCGGGGAGACCCACGCGGTAGCGGTACTCCGTCGCCGGGGTGAGTCCGGTCACGGTGGCCGAGAAGTGCTTGTTCGGGTTGCCGTTCACGACCCCCGCGTCGTACGCGTCGACGACGCGCGTCTCACCGCCGGCCGCCGCGCCGATCTCGACCTGTCCGACCGTGTGCGAGGCGTCGCCCGCGAGCCACGAGAACGACTGCGACACCTCGGGCCGCTCGGTCGGGGTGAGGATCACGCGCGTGGGCGGGGCGATCACCGGGGTGCCGGGGTCGGACGCGGGCACGAGCGTGAGCGACGACATGTCGAAGTAGATGTCGGAGCTGGTGGCGCGGTCCTGGAACAGCGACACCGCGATGGTGTTGGTGCCGTCGTGCAGCAGTGCGCCCTCGGCGCTGAACGTGCTGGTGAGCGGGTCGCCGTTGGAGTCGCCCGCGTACTCGACGTTGGTGGTGTCGGTGATGCGGCCGTCGACGTAGCGCGCGACCTCCGTGCCGTTGATCCACACGACGAGCGCGTCGTCGTAGGTGACGGTGCTCTGCAGGGCTGCGACCTGCTCGGCGACGCCGGCCTCGAGCTCGAACGTGGTGCGGAAGAAGTACGTCGGGACGGCGGGCGCCTTCACCCCGTCGAGGTAGTGGTTCAGGAGCGTCTTCGGCGTCTGCGGCCCGACAGCGCCGAGCTTGCCGTTCTTCGCGCCGAAGCTGCCCGGAGCGGTCTTCCAGGCGCTGTCGTCGAAGGCGGGCAGGGTCCAGTCGCGCAGGGCGGCAGGGGCGGGCGACGGGTCGGTGCCGTCGTCGAGATAGTGCCAGGCGGTGTCGCCGGTGATGAGCGAGCCGGTGGGCACCTCGGGGTCGGGTGCGGCGAGGGCCGCGGGAGCGACGACGGCGCCGCCGAGCACGGCGAGCAGCGCGACGGACGTGAGTCCGCGACGCCGCCACCGCACCGCAGGGGTGGGGGAGGTCATGTCAGTCCTTCGTGGGTGGGGTTCCGTGCTCAGCCGCACGGGGCCCGTCCAGCCCATCGAAGCCGGATGACCGTCACCTGACGCCGAGACGACGGGGAGGTGAACGCGGGCGCCCCGGTACGCTGGAACCCATGCTCAACATGGCCGACGGCCTCGCCCGTCTCGGCGCGCTCGCCGAGAATCCCGTCGTCCGCACCCTCGCGCAGGCGTTCGCCGAGGCCGGGTTCGAGCTCGCCGTCGTGGGCGGACCGGTGCGCGACGCCCTGCTCGGCCGGGAGACGCACGACCTCGACTTCACCACGAACGCCTCGCCCGACCAGATCCTCGCGATCGTGAAGCCCGTGGCCTCGGCGCACTGGGACATCGGTCGCGCGTTCGGAACGATCGGCGCGCGCGTGCGGGGCGAGCAGGTCGAGATCACGACGTACCGCGCCGACAGCTACGACGGGGTCACCCGCAAGCCCACGGTCGAGTTCGGCGACACGATCGACGGCGACCTCGTGCGGCGCGACTTCACCGTGAACGCGATGGCCCTCCAGGTGCCGGCGGTGAAGCTGATCGACCCGACCGGAGGCGTGGAGGATCTGGTGGCCGGGGTCCTCCGCACGCCCGCCGACCCGCGGGTGTCGTTCGGCGACGACCCGTTGCGCATGCTGCGGGCCGCCCGCTTCAGCGCCCAGCTCGGCTTCCGCGTCGACGACGACACCGCCGCCGCGATCACCGAGCTCCGCGAGACCCTGGCGATCGTCAGCCCCGAGCGCATCCAGTCCGAGCTCGTGCGGCTGATGCAGACCGACGACCCCGTGCGCGGCATCCGCGTGCTGGTCGACACCGGCCTTATCGAGGAGTTCCTGCCCGAGGTCAGCGAGCTGCGCCTCGAGGTCGACGAGCACCACCACCACAAGGACGTGTACGAGCACTCGCTCACGGTGCTGCGCCAGGCGATCGCGCTGGAGCACACCCGGCACCCCGGCGCCGCGCCCGACGTGCCGCTGCGCATCGCCGCCCTCCTGCACGACATCGGCAAGCCGCGCACCCGCAAGCTCGAACCGGGCGGGGCCGTGACCTTCCACCACCACGACGTGGTCGGCGCGCGCATGGCCCGCAAGCGCCTGCAGGCCCTGCGCTTCGACACCGCCACGACCGACGCCGTCGTCGCCCTGATCGAGCTGCACCTGCGGTTCTTCGGCTACGCGGAGGGCACCTGGACGGACGCGGCCGTGCGCCGGTACGTGCGCGACGCGGGCGACCTGCTGGAGCGCCTCCACATCCTCACCAGGGCCGACGTGACCACGCGCAACAAGCGCAAGGCCGCCCGGCTCTCCGCGGCCTACGACGACATCGAGTCGCGCATCTCGGCGCTGCGCGAGCAGGAGGAGCTCGACGCGATCCGCCCGGAGCTCGACGGCAACCGCATCCAGGAGGTGCTGGGCATCCGCCCGGGCCGCGAGGTGGGCGAGGCGTACAAGTTCCTGCTCGACCTGCGCCTCGACGAGGGCGTGCTCGGGCCGGAGGTCGCCGAGCAGCGCCTGCGCGAATGGTGGGCCGCCCGCGGCTGACCACCCCCTCCCCGTGCGGGGCTCAGTGCAACGGCGGACCCACGACCGCGGCGCTGTCCGGCGGCAGCGTGAGCAGGCCGTCCGCGCGCGTGTGGGCTCCGGTCGACACGAGCTCCACCGCCTCGTCCGCGACCGCGAAGACCGCCCGGGCGGGGGAGAGGTTCACCAGCACCGACAGCGCCCCCCGGTCGATGCGGTACACGCGATGCTCCGGGCGGCCGTCGGTGGCGCGCACCTCGACCCTCGCGTGCGTCGTGTCGGGCTCCGTCAGCTCCGGCCGCTCCCGGCGCAGTCGCGCGAGGTCGCGGTACAGGCGCAGCAGTCGCGCGTGCTCCGGTCGCTCGACCTCTGCCCAGTCCAGGTGCGAGCGGGCGAAGGTGTCGGGGTCCTGCGGGTCGGGCACCGCCGCCGGATCCCACCCCATGCGCGCGAACTCGGCCGTGCGGCCCTCCGCGACCGCGCGGCCCAGCTCCGGCTCCGGGTGCGAGGTGAAGAACTGCCAGGGCGTGGTCGCCCCCCACTCCTCGCCCATGAACAGCATGGGCGTGCCGGGGGCCGTGAGCGTGAGCACCGCGGCGACCGCGAGGCGATCAGGCGAAAGCGTGGCGGAGAGCCGGTCGCCCGCCGCCCTGTTCCCGACCTGGTCGTGATCCTGCGCGAAGGTCACCAGCCGCCACGACGGGACCTCGGGCGGGATCGGCGCTCCGTGCGGGCGGTCGCGGAACGTGGAGAACGTGCCGTCGTGGAAGAAGCCCCGGTCGGTGACCTTCGCCACGGCCTCCGGCGATGCGAAGTCCTCGTAGTAGCCCGTGGTCTCGCCGGTGAGCGCGACGTGCACCGCGTGGTGCCAGTCGTCCGACCACTGCGCCGTGAGCCCGTACCCTCCGGCCTCGCGCGGCAGGATCAGCGTCGGGTCGTTGAGGTCGGACTCGGCGATCAGCGTGAGCGGACGGTTCTGCTGCGCCGACAGCGCGTCGACCCGCTCCGACAGCTCGCGCAGCAGATGCACGGGCCGGGTGTCGTGCAGGGCGTGCACGGCGTCGAGCCGCAGGCCGTCGACGTGGAAGTCGCGCAGCCACATCAGGGCGTTGTCGATGATGTACGCCCGCACGGCCGGCTCGTCGAGGTCGACCGAGTCGCCCCACGTGGTGCTGTCGGCGTCGCGCAGGTACGGACCGAACAGGGGCAGGTAGTTGCCGCTCGGCCCGAGGTGGTTGTACACGACGTCCTGCACCACGGCGAGGCCCCGGGCGTGCGCGGCGTCCACGAAGCGCTGATACGCCGCCGGGCCGCCGTACTCCTCGTGCACCGCGAACCAGAGCACGCCGTCGTAGCCCCAGTTCCACCGCCCGTTGACGGCGTTCACGGGCAGCAGCTCGACGTGGGTCACGCCGAGCTCGACCAGATGGTCCAGCCGGGCGACCGCCGCGTCGAGCGTGCCTTCGGGTGTGAACGTGCCCAGGTGCAGCTCGTAGATCAGCCCGCCCGCGAGCTGCCTTCCGGTCCAGTCGCTGTCGGTCCACGCGAACGCGGCGGGGTCGAACGCGGCCGAGGCCTCGTGCACGCCGTCCGGCTGCCGCCGCGACCGGGGGTCGGGGCGCAGGTGCTCGTCGTCGTCGATCAGGAAGCCGTAGCGCTCGCCGTCCGCCAGGATGCCGTCGCCCCGCCACCAGCCGTCGGCCGCAGCCGTGAGCTCCGTGTCGGTCGCGGTGCCCTCGGCCGCGAGCCGCCGCAGCCGCATCCGCCGTGCCCGCGGAGCCCACACCTCCATCACGACCGTGTCCCCCTCACCGCGCGAGCTCGATCAGCGCCACGGGATACGTGTCCAGCAGCTCGGCCAGCCGCACGGGCCCCGGGGCGATGCGGCGCCCGGTCAGCAGGTCGGTCCCGGGGATGTCCGGCCGCATCATCACGGTGTCGCCCCAGCCGCCGCGCCGCGCGAGGCCCACGGGCAACCGCGTCGCGATCGCGGTCGCCCCGCCGCGGTGCACCGCGACGGCATGCTCGGCGGCCGCCCCCTCGACCACGGCCGGGCGGTAGAAGCGGAACAGCTCCGGGTTGTCGCGGCGCAGGCGCAGCGCCCGGGAGGTGACCAGGAGCTTCGCGGCGCCGGAGTCGTCGATCGGCGGGAGGATGCCGCGGGCGACCTCGGCATCCAGCTCCCTCAGCATCCGCGCCCGCAGCGCGAAGTCGACCGGACGACGGTTGTCGGGGTCGACCAGCGACAGGTCCCACAGCTCGGAGCCCTGATACACGTCGGGCACGCCGGGGCCGGTGAGCTGCAGCAGCTTGGCGGCGAGCGAGTTCGAGCGGCCGTGGCCCGCGATCTCCGCGACGAAGCGGTCGAGGATCGGGGCGGCGTCGCCCTCGACGGCCTGGGCGACGGCCGCGAGACCCTCCTCGAACGCGGCGTCGGGGCGCTGCCAGGTGGTGCGCTCCGCCGCCTCGCGCGCGGCCTTGGTGGCGTACGCCAGCAGACGCTCGGACGGGATCGGCCACGCGCCGACCGCGGCCTGCCACAGCAGGGCGTCGAGCGGACCGTGGCCCGTGGTCGCCACGGCGCGCAGCTCCTCCAGCACCTCGGCCCATCGCTCCGGGACCTCGGACAGCACCGCGAGCCGCGCCCGGACGTCTTCCGAGCGCTTGGTGTCGTGCGTGGAGAGCGTGGTCATCGAGTACGGCCAGGCGGCGAGCCGGGCCCGCTGCGCCTCGTGGAACTCCTCGACCGTGACCGCGGGGATCGACGGGTCGGCCCCGACCTCCGTGAGTGTGCCCAGTCGCGTGTACCGGTAGAACGCGGTGTCCTCCACGCCCTTCGCCATGACAGCGCCGGTCACCTGGGGGAAGCGCTGCGCGACCTCCAGCGACGTGTCCCTCAGCAGGGGTTCGAGCTCGGTGAACGCCGCGTCGAGGTCGGGGCGCCGCCGCCGGGCCTCCGCGAACGCCGCGCGCAGGTGCTCGCTGCCCTCGGGCAGATAGGCGCGATACACCGGGAAGCACGCGACCAGCTCGGCGAGGGCGTCGTCGGCGTGCACGATGCCGCGCGGCAGGGTGCGCACCAGGCGCCGCACCTCCGCGACCAGCAGGGTGTCCGCGATCATCCGCTTCGTGTCGTGGATCAGGTCGGGCCATGCCAGTGCGGGCGGAAGCCCCGTCTCGGAGCGCAGTCGTGCGTCCAGGCGGTCGAGTGCGGCCACGCCGTCGCGGTTGACGAACAGCCGGTCCAGCTCGGCCAGCGCGTCGTATCCCGTGGTGCCGTCCGTGCGCCACCAGGCCGGCAGCGCCTCGCCCGGCTCCAGGATCTTCTCCACGAGGGTGTACGCGCGACCGGTCGCGTCGGCCAGCTGCTCCAGGTAGCCGCCCGGGTCGACCAGGCCGTCCGGGTGGTCGACGCGGAGCCCGTCCGCGAGGCCCTCGCGCAGCCAGCGCAGGATCTCGCGGTGCGAGTCGGCGAACACGTCCGGCAGCTCCACGCGCACCCCGGCGAGCTCGGACACCGCGAAGAAGCGCCGGTAGGTGAGGTCGGTGTTCTGGTCCTCCCAGTACCGCAGCTCGTAGTGCTGGGCGGCGAGCAGTCGCGGCAGGTCGTCCGCGAGCGCGGCGGTGCCGGGGGCGAGGGGCAGCTCGTGCTCGAAGTAGCGCAGCACGCCGTCGGGGGCGTCGGCGGCCGGGGTCGCGTCGACCACGAGCTCGCCGTTCGCGCGGGCCTCGTCGGGCGCGGAGCCGAGCAGCGGCAGCAGGATCCGTCCGCCGCCGGCCGCCCAGTCGATGTCGAAGGCCGCCGCGCGCCTGGTCTGCCGCCCGAGCCGCAGCACCTCCCACCACCACGGGTTCTGTCGCGGCACCGCGACGCCCACGTGGTTGGGCACGATGTCGACCAGCACGCCCAGCCCCGCGTCGTGCGCGGCCGCGGCGAAGCGCTCGAGACCGGCCTCGCCGCCGCGGTCCGCGTCCACGCGGGTGTGGTCGACCACGTCGTACCCGTGGGTGGAGCCGTGCACGGCCGCGAGCAGCGGCGAGACGTACACCCACGAGGCCCCGAGGTCGGCGAGGTACGGCGCGAGCTCGGCCGCCGCGTCGAGCGGGAGGTCCCGGCTGATCTGCAGGCGGTACGTCGACAGTGGCCGTCGGGTCATGCGTCGGCCTGCTCGCTCTGCGAGCGGAGCGAGGCGTCCACGGAGTCGTCGGTCGCGAGGGGTTCGCCGTCGATCTCGCGCAGCACGATCATGGCCTTGCCCTCCAGCGGGATCGCGGCGCGGGCATCGAGCGGACGGGTGTCGTCGATGTCGCCGGCGGTGTCGACGGCCACCGACCACTCGCGGCCGTGGCGTTCGTCGGGCAGCACCAGCTCGACGGGTTCGTCTCCGCTGTTGAAGTACACCAGGAAGTTCACGTCCTCCACCGGGCGGCCGCGGCGGTCGTTCTCGCGGATGCCGCGGCCGTTGAGGAACATCCCCACCGAGCGTCCGAAGCCCGAGTCCCAGTCCTCCGGTGCCATCGGGCCGCCATCGGGCCGCAGCCAGACGACATCCGGGATCCGCTCGCCGTCGTCCGCGCTCGCCGGTCGCCCGTCGAAGAAGCGGCTGCGGCGGAAGGTCGGGTGCTCGCGCCGGAGTCGTGCGACCGCGGCGGTGAACTCCACGAGCGGCAGGTCGGCGGCGTCCCAGTCGATCCAGGTGAGCTCGTTGTCCTGCGCGTAGCCGTTGTTGTTGCCGTGCTGCGTGCGCCCCAGCTCGTCGCCGTGCGAGATCATCGGCACGCCCTGCGACAGCAGCAGCGTGGCGAGGAAGTTGCGCTGCTGGCGCGCTCGCCGCCGGTTCACCTCGACGTCGTCGGTCGGGCCCTCGACGCCGTTGTTGTCGGAGCGGTTGTGCGATTCGCCGTCGTTGTTGTCCTCGCCGTTGTCCGCGTTGTGCTTGTCGTTGTACGACACGAGGTCGCGCAGCGTGAAGCCGTCGTGCGCGGTGACGAAGTTGATCGACGCGACCGGCCGCCGTCCGGAGTGCTCGTACAGGTCGGCCGAGCCGGTGAGGCGGGCCGCGAACTCGCCCAGCGCCTGCGGTTCGCCGCGCCAGAAGTCGCGCACGGTGTCGCGGTACTTGCCGTTCCACTCCGACCACTGCGGCGGGAAGTTGCCCACCTGATAGCCGCCGGGCCCCACGTCCCACGGCTCGGCGATCAGCTTGACCTGCGACACCACCGGATCCTGCTGCACGAGCTCGAAGAACGCGGCGAGGCGGTCGACGTCGTAGAACTCGCGGGCGAGCGTGGAGGCGAGGTCGAAGCGGAACCCGTCGACGTGCATCTCCGTGACCCAGTAGCGCAGCGAGTCCATGAGCAGCTGCAGGGCGTGCGGGTTGCCGGCGTTGAGGCTATTCCCGGTGCCGGTGTAGTCGGTGTAGTAGCGGCGGTCCTCTTCCAGGCGGTAGTACGCCTCGTTGTCGATCCCGCGCATCGAGAGGGTGGGCCCGAGGTGGTTGCCCTCGGCGGTGTGGTTGTAGACCACGTCGAGGATGACCTCGATGCCGGCCTCGTGCAGGGTGCGCACCATGGCGCGGAATTCCTGCACCTGCTGGCCGTGCTGACCGGTCGCCGAATAGGCGTTGTGCGGGGCGAAGAACCCGAGGGTGTTGTAGCCCCAGTAGTTCGACAGACCCTTGTCCTGCAGCACCGAGTCGTTGACGAACTGGTGCACGGGCATGAGCTCCAGCGCGGTGACGCCGAGGCGCTGCAGGTGCTCGACGACGGCGGGGTGGGCGATGCCGGCGTAGGTGCCGCGCAGCTCCTCCGGGATCTCGGGGTGACGCTGGGTGAGGCCCTTCACGTGCGCCTCGTAGATCACGGTCTCGGCGTACGGGGTCTTAAGGCGACGGTCGCCCGCCCACTCGAAGAACGGGTTGATCACGACGCCCTTGACCATCGCGGCGGCGGAGTCGTCGTCGTTGCGGGAGTCGGGGTCGCCGAAGTCGTAGCCGAACAGCGACTGCCCCCAGTCGATGTCGCCGGCGACGGCCTTGGCGTAGGGGTCGAGCAGCAGCTTGTTCGGGTTGAAGCGCCGGCCCTGCGCGGGGTCGTGCGGGCCGTGCACGCGATACCCGTACAGCTGCCCCGGCTGCACGGTGGGCAGGTAGCCGTGCCAGACGTACGCGTCGACCTCGGTGAGTGGCACCCGGGTCTCGGTGCCGTCGTCGTCGAACAGGCAGAGCTCCACGCTCTCCGCGCCCTCGCTGAAGAGGGCGAAGTTGGTGCCCTGTCCGTCGAACGTCGCGCCCAGCGGGTAGGCCTCGCCCGGCCAGATCTCGCGGCTCATCCGGCGAGGGCGTGGTGGCGCGAACCGGCGGCCATGGCGCTCACGATGCCGACGGCGTGGTCGAACTCGTAGACCTGCGCGACCTCGACGGCGCGCGCATAGGGGTGACCGAGGTAGCAGACGTAGAGGGGCGGCACGACGTCAATGTAACCCACGGGCGAGGCGGGGTCGACGACATATCTGTCGAAGTCGATCCGCTCGCAGGACTGCTCAGCGGCACCGGCGGACGGAGGCGTCTGCGTGCGCTGCGGGGAGCCAGTGGGGATGGGGGTCTCGACGTTCATGGCGTCTCTCCTGACTCGTGGGTGTGACCTCACGATAGGAAGCGGGACGGATTCGGAGAACGCCATTGCCAGGGCGGCCGGGAGGGGGTATGGGACCCGCCCTCCGGGCCGCCGGGCGCTCAGTTCTCGCGGCGCCTCTCGAAATCGGAGAACACGACGCCGGACTCGTACGCGGTCGTCTCCACGGCGTCGAACCGCTCGGGGCGATACGGGCGCTCGCCGAAGAGGGGGATGCCCGAGCCGAAGAGGAGCGGCTGGCGTTTGAGCACGAGCCGGTCGATCTCGTCGGCGAGGGTGGCCGCGAGGGCGCCGCCTCCGCACAGCCAGATCGCACTGCCGTCCTCCTGCTTGAGCCGGCGAACGACCTCGACCGGGTCTTCCGCCGTCACCTCCAGGTTCTCGGCCTCGGCCGTGTGCGCGCGGCTGAACACGATCTGGCGCAGGTGCCGGTACGGGCTCGGCAGGCCGCCCACCTGATAGGTGTTCCAGCCCATCAGCACGGTGTCGAACACGTCGTTGCGCTGCTCGATGCCCAGCGCCTCGGCGGCGACCGTGGGGATCGTGTCGGCGAACCGGGCGTTGATGCCGTCCATGTGGTCGCCCTCGACGAGGAAGGCGTCGAACTCTCCGCCCGGGCCGGCGATGAAGCCGTCGAGCGTGACGGCCACGTAGTACACGAGTTCTCGCATGATTCTCCAATCACTACATCTGTCGCGGTTGAGACTACAACAGCCGTAGTGATTGCGCTAGGGTCGAGGCATGGTCAAGAACGAGTCGCGTCGCCGCGTGATCGCCGACGCCGGGCTGACGGTGCTGGCCCGCGAGGGCTCGCGCGGACTCACCCACCGGGCCGTCGACGTCGAGGCGCAGGTGCCCACGGGGACCACGTCGAACTACTTCCGCAGCCGCGAGGCCCTGATCGAAGGACTCGTCGACCGCATCGGGGAACGGCTCGCTCCGACCCCCGAGGATCTGGAGCGTCGCGCCGCCGGCACCCCCGGCCCCGCGCTGTTCGCCGACTACGTGCGCGACATCGTGCGTCGGCTCACCGGCGACCGCGACGTGACGCTCGCCCTGTTCGAGCTGCGCCTGGAGAGCGCCCGGCGCCCCGAGCTCGCGGCCGTGCTCGGCGCGTGGCAGCGCGCGGGCTTCGACGCCGACGTGGCCTTCAACACCGCGGCGGGCCTGCCCGGCGGACGCGCGGAGATCGCCCTGTTCCACTACGCGATCGACGGCCTCCTGCTCGACCGCCTCACCACCCCGATCGACCCCGACACCTCGACCGATGCCGTGATCGACGCCCTGGTCGCGGGCCTGCTCCGCTGAGCCTTCGAGCCCCTGCCCGGGAGGAGTCCCGCGGGGGCGCGAGGCGATATTCCGCCGCAGGTCCGACGCTCCTACACTGAGGGCACGCCCGTTCTCGACGAAGGAGATCGCGTGTCTGCACCGTGGCAGGGAACCCACGGGTCTCTCCCCGAGGCCCCGCGCCTGCTCGTCGAGCGTGCGCACGAGGAGCTGATCGCCGGGAACCTCGACGACCGCCGCCTGCAGGAGGTGCGCCCGCTCGTCCGGGAGTCGTGGGAGCGGTCATGGCGGGGTCGCGTCGGACCGGAAGGGCTTCCGCCGCTCGACCTGCACGCCGAGGAGCTGGAGGAGTACCGACTCGCGCATCCGCTCGCCTCCGCGATGGACCTGATCCGCGCCCTGCTGCTGCCGGGCTCCTCGGAGGACTCGGGGGTCGTGATCGCCGTCGGCGACCAGGCCGGGCGGCTGCTGTGGATCGAGGGCGACGCGCAGCTGCGCTCGCTCACCGACGGCATGGGCTTCGTGGCGGGGGCGAACTGGTCGGAGGCCGCCGTGGGCACCAGCGCACCGGGCACCGCGCTCGCCCTCGGGCAGTCGGTGCAGATCCGCGGTGCCGAGCACTACAACCGGCTCGTGCACCCGTGGTCGTGCAGCGCGGCGCCTGTGCGCGACCCGGAGACCCAGCGGGTGCTCGGCGTGATCGACATCACCGGCGGCGCCGAGGTCGTCACCCCGCAGGCCCGGCTGCTCGTTGACGCGACCGCCCGTGCCGTCGAGTCCGAGCTGATGGTGGCCCGGCTGCGGCGGCGCGCCGAATCCCCGCGCAGCCGTCCCTCCCCGAAGCCCCGAGCGACGGCGACCGCCCGCGCGCGGCTGCACGTGCTCGGCCGCGACCGCGCGCGGCTGGAGACGGAGTCCGCGCACGAGGAGGCGGTGATCGAGCTGAGCGCGCGGCACGCCGCCATCCTCCTGATGCTCGCGGTGCACCGGCAGGGGCTCTCCGCCGAACGGCTGTGCGAGCTGGTGTACGGGCCCGACGTGTCGCCCGACACCCTGCGCCCGGAGATGGTGCGGCTGCGGAAGGTGCTGGAGCGCACGGCTCCCGACCTGGTGCCCGAGTCCCGCCCGTACCGGCTGCCCGTGCCGCTCGAGACCGACGCCCACGACGTGCTGTCGCTGCTCGACCGCGGCGCCCACCGCGTCGCGCTCACCGCCTACCGCGGTGCCGTGCTGCCCGAGTCGACCTCACCGGGCGTGGAGGAGTTCCGCGACACCGTGCGCGCCGCGCTCCGGGAGGCGATGCTGTCGGAGGCGAGTCTCGACGTGCTGCTCGCGTACGCGGACATCCCCGAGGGGCGGGAAGACGCGGAGGTGCTGCGGCTCGCGCTGGAGATGCTGCCCGCGCGCTCGCCGCGGCGGGCGGGCCTGGTCACCCGCATCGAACGCGCTGTCGGTGGCCCCGCGTAGCGTCCGGGCATGACCGAGATCCGTCCGTTCCGGGTGCACGTGTCCGACGAGGTGCTCGACGATCTGCGCGCCCGCCTTCGACGCGCGCGGCTGCTCGACGACTCACCCCGGCGCATGCGCTCCGGCATGAACGCGGCCTGGCTGCGCGAGCTCGTGCAGTCCTGGGCGGAGTGGGACTGGCGGGCGCGGGAGGAGTGGCTCAACGGCTTCCCGCAGTTCCTCGCCGAGGTCGACGGCACCGACGTCCACTTCGCGCACCTGCGCTCCGAGCGGCCCGACGCCCCGGCGCTGCTCCTGATGCACGGCTGGCCGCACACGTTCGCGCTGCAGCTCGACGCCGCGGCGCTCCTCGACGACGTCCACGTGGTGGTCGCCAGCCTGCCCGGTTTCGCGTTCTCGCAGCCCTACGCCGACGGTCCGGCCGACGAGCGGCGCTTCGCCGCCACGATGCACCGGCTGATGACCGAGGTGCTGGGCTACGACTCCTACGTCACCTACGGAGAAGACGTCTCGGCGAACGTGAGCGATCTGATCGCCGCGTCATACCCCGAGCAGGTGGCGGGCATCGTCGCGACCCATGCGCACTTCGGCACGCCGGAGGAGCGGGCGGCGAGCGACGACCCGGAGGTGCAGGCGTTCTTCGCCCGGCTCGACGCCGAGCACGGACCGAACGGGTCGTACGGGCACGTGCAGTGGGCGCGGCCCGACACCCTGGCCGCGGCGCTCAACGACTCCCCGGCGGGGCTGCTCGCGTGGATCGCCGAGAAGCTGTCGGAGTGGGCCGACACCGACGGCGACGACCCGGCGGCCGTGGAGGCCGTGATCTCGCGCGACCGCATCCTCACCGAGGCGATGATCTACTGGGTCACGCAGAGCATCGCGAGCTCCTTCCGGCCGTACTACGAGGGCGCCGACACTCCGGCTCCGATGCCGCCGGTCACGGTTCCCGCCGCGGTGTTCATCCAGCGCCACGAGCACGACTACCCCGAGGGGCTCGCCCGCGGCTACTACCGCGACCTGCGCGTGTTCGAGCGGCTCGAGCACGGCGGGCACTTCACGATCGCCGAGGTGCCGGGGGCGATGGCCGAGCGGTTCCGCGCCTTCCTCGCGGCGCTCCCCTGAGGCTGCAACCTCCTGCAACGTTGCGCACGGGGCTGCAACGGGGAGCCGCCTACCGTCGGAGACAGCCGCTGAGCATCGAGGCCGCGGCCCACCCGTCGAAGGAGACCCCATGACCATCGTCGAAGAAGACGTGTCCCTCGCCTACGCCGCTCCGGGGCAGCCCGGTGCCGTGGCCACCTATCGCCCCCGGTACGGGCACTACATCGGCGGCGAGTTCGTCGAGCCCGTGAAGGGTCAGTACTTCGAGAACATCAGCCCGGTCAACGGCAAGCCCTTCACCGAGGTGGGCCGCGGCACGAGCGAAGACGTCGACCGCGCGGTCGACGTGGCGTGGAGGGCGTTCGCCACCTGGGGCAAGACCAGCCCCGCCGAGCGTTCGGTGCTGCTGAACCGCATCGCCGACCGGATGGAGCAGCACCTGGAGGCCATCGCGGTCGCCGAGACCTGGGAGAACGGCAAGCCAGTGCGCGAGACCCTCGCCGCCGACATCCCCCTCGCGATCGACCACTTCCGTTACTTCGCCGGGGTCCTGCGGGCGCAGGAGGGCGGCATCAGCCAGCTCGACGAGAACACCGTCGCGTACCACTTCCACGAGCCGCTGGGCGTGGTCGGACAGATCATCCCGTGGAACTTCCCGATCCTGATGGCCGTGTGGAAGCTGGCGCCGGCGCTCGCCGCGGGCAACTGCATCGTCATCAAGCCGGCCGAGCAGACCCCCGCCTCGATCCTGTTCCTGTTCGACCTGATCGGCGACCTCATCCCGGCCGGCGTCGTGAACATCGTGAACGGGTTCGGCATCGAGGCCGGGGCGCCGCTCGCGCAGCACAAGCGCATCCGCAAGGTGGCGTTCACGGGCGAGACCACGACGGGGCGGCTGATCATGCAGTACGCGTCGCAGAACCTCATCCCGGTGACGCTGGAACTGGGGGGCAAGAGCCCGAACGTGTTCTTCGAAGACGTCGCGCGCTCCACGACCGACCCGTTCTACGACAAGGCGCTCGAGGGCTTCACGATGTTCGCGCTGAACCAGGGCGAGGTGTGCACGTGCCCGTCGCGGGCGCTCATCCAGCGCTCGATCTACGACGGCTTCCTCGCCGACGGGCTGGAGCGGGTGAAGAAGGTCGTGCAGGGCAACCCGCTCGACCCGGCGACGATGATCGGCGCGCAGGCGTCGAACGACCAGCTGGAGAAGATCCTCAGCTACATCGACATCGGGAAGCAGGGCGGGGCGCGACTGCTCGCGGGCGGTGAGCGGGCCGACCTCGGCGGCGACCTGAGCGACGGGTTCTACGTGCAGCCGACCGTGTTCGAGGGCACGAACGACATGCGCATCTTCCAGGAGGAGATCTTCGGCCCTGTGCTGTCGGTCACCTCGTTCGACGACTTCGCCGACGCGATCTCGATCGCCAACGACACCCTGTACGGTCTCGGCGCGGGGGTGTGGAGCCGCAGCGGCGACACGGCCTACCGCGCCGGCCGGGCGATCGAGGCCGGCCGGGTGTGGACGAACACGTACCACCAGTACCCGGCGCACGCCGCGTTCGGCGGGTACAAGCAGTCCGGCGTCGGCCGGGAGAACCACAAGATGATGCTCGACCACTACCAGCAGACGAAGAACCTCCTGGTGTCGTACGCCGAGGGCCCGATGGGCTTCTTCTGATCCGCCTCCCGGGCGGGCGCGGCAGCGTCCGCCCGGGATACTCCGGTCGTCGAGCGAGCGACGCGCGAGCGGCGGGGTCTCGCTCGACGACCGGGCACCACGGAAGGACGAGCACATGACGGCGAGCACCCCCGAGCGGGTCGCGGTGACGGAGCCCGCGGCCGCACTCGTGCGTGAACTGACCGCGCAGCACGGTCCGCTCATGTTCCACCAGTCGGGCGGCTGCTGCGACGGCTCCGCGCCCATGTGCTACCCCGTGGGGATGTTCCTCACCGGTCCGGGCGATGTGCTGCTCGGACGGCTCGACGTGGGGCTGACCGAGCCCGTGGAGGTGTTCATGTCGGCGTCGCAGTTCGAGTACTGGAAGTACACGCACCTCACGATCGACGTGGTCCCCGGCCGCGGCGCCGGCTTCAGCGTGGAGGGCCCAACGGGTCTGCGGTTCCTCATCCGCTCGCGCATGCTCGACCCCGCCGAGCTCCGGTCCTTGGGGCTCGCCTGACCGTACGGTGATCTGCCGTACATTGGGGCGATGAGTACTCCCCTGAAGAACGCCCGCCTGGAGTTCCGCGTCACCTCAGAGCAGAAGGCGGCGATCGAGGAGGCGGCTGCCATCGAGGGCCGCACGGTGACCGACTTCTCCGCTGCGGCTCTCGTGGAGCGGGCGGAAGAGGTGATCCAGCGCGACCGCAGAATGCTCGTCGACATGGTGCGCTTCGACGCATTCATCGAGGTGATGGACCGCCCGGCGCGGTCCATCGACGGGCTGCGCACGCTCCTGGACCGGGAGTCCGTGTTCGTTGACTGAGCTCCTCACGCCGCGGCCGCTCGCCGTGGGCGACGCGGTCGCCGACTTCCGGTGCGGGGTGGAGAGCCTCGATATCTGGCTCCGCGGGCGCGCGCGTCGCAACGAGAAGAGCGGCGCATCGCGCACCATGGTCTCGGTCACGCGCGAGGGCCGGGTGGCCGGGTATTACTGTCTGTCCGCGAGTTCGCTCGACCGTGCAGAGGGTCTCCGTCCGCTGTCGGCCGGGATGCCGTCGTCCGTGCCGGTCGTGCTCCTCGGTCGGCTCGCCGTCGATCAGGAGTTCTCGGGGCTCGGGCTCGGGGCCTCGCTGCTGCAGCACGCGACCCTCCGTGCGCTGGAGGCCGCGGCCACGATCGGCATCCACGCCGTCCTGGTGCACGCGATCAGCGACGAGGTCGTGCCCTTCTACGAGCGCTTCGGCTTCACGAGCTTTCCCGGAGAGCGCCGCACGCTGTACTTGCCGACGAAGGACGCCCGCGCGACGCTCACGCGGTGAGGCCGTCGAGCATCGCCCGGGAGGCGCGGGTGCGGGCGCGCAGCGCGTCGGCGAGGGCGGCGACCGCGGGGAGCCGCAGCGACTCGGGCCGGGCGACCATGTAGTACGGCAGCTTCTCGGCGAACACCGACGGCAGCAGTCGCACCAGGTCGTCGTGGCGGTCGGCGGCGAAGCACGGCAGCAGCCCGATGCCCGCGCCCGCCCTGGTCGCCTCCACGTGCACGAACACGTTCGTCGACGTGAGGCCGTCCTGCATCCCGGGCACGAGCCGGCGCGGGAGGTCGAGTGCGTCCACCTGCAGCATCGAGTCGACGAAGTACACCAGGCGATGCCGCTCCAGCTCCTCCCGCGTGGCCGGCGTGCCCGTGCGCGCGAGGTAGTCGCGCGAGGCGTACATGCCGAGCGTGTAGGTGCCGAGCTTCACCGCGTGGGCTCTGCGGGTCTGGGGTGCGCCGACCACCACCTCCAGGTCGAGCCCGGCGCGGTGCTCGGCCGCCCGACGCGTCGCGGCGACGATCTCGACGGTCAGCCGCGGATGCTCGAGGCGCAGGTCGGCGATGGCGGGCGCCGCGATGTAGGCGCTGAAGCCGTCCGTGGCCGACATCCGCACGACGCCCGCGACCGGGTCGGGGGTGTCGCCGCCGCCGTCGTCGAGCTGCGAGAGCGCGGCCTCGATGCGTCCTCCGGTCTCGGCGGCGGTGCGCCCGAGGTCGGTGAGCTCCCATCCGGACGCGGACTGGGCCACGACCCGTCCGCCGAGGGCGTCTTCCAGGGCGGCGATGCGCCGGGCGACCGTGGTGTGGTCGAGGCCGAGGTGGGTCGCGGCGCTCGTGTAGCGGCCGGTGCGGGCGACCGCGAGCAGCACGAGCAGGTCGTCAGCCCGGGGTCGCCTCGTCGCCTCCATTCTGCAATTATGCACAGGGGCTGCGCGTGACTGGGCATTGCTGCAGCTTCAGCGCCCGCCGACACTGGTCGGGAGGTGTCACCGTCGACACCCGAAGGAGAGACATGGCATCCCCCACTGCTGCATCCCCGACCGCCGCACCCCCGTCGAAGCTCAAGCGCGTCGTCGCGGCCTCCATGGCCGGCACCGTCGTCGAGTGGTACGAGTTCTTCCTCTACGCCACCGCCGCGAGCCTGGTGTTCGGCACCTACTTCTTCCCCGCGACCGGATCCCCGCTCGACGGCATCATCGCCGCCTTCGTCACCTACGCGGTCGGCTTCATCGCGCGCCCGCTCGGCGGCATCGTGTTCGGGCAGATCGGCGACCGCTTCGGCCGCAAGCCCACCCTGCAGGCCACGATCATCATCGTCGGCGCCGCGACGTTCCTGATGGGCTGCCTGCCCGGGTTCCAGAGCATCGGCTACTGGGCCCCCGCGATGCTCGTGGCCCTGCGGTTCATCCAGGGCTTCGCGGTCGGCGGCGAGTGGGGCGGCGCGGTACTGCTGGTCGCGGAGCAGAGCCCCGACCGCTCGCGCGCGTTCTGGTCGAGCTGGCCGCAGGCCGCCGTCCCGGTGGGCAACCTGCTCGCCACGCTCGTGCTGCTCGTGAGCTCGTGGGTCATGAGCTCCGCCGCGTTCCTCGAGTGGGGCTGGCGCATCGCGTTCTGGCTGTCCGCCGTGATCGTCCTCGTCGGCTACTACATCCGCCGTCACGTGGAGGAGGCGCCGATCTTCCTGGAGGCGAAGGCCCAGGTCGAGACCGAGAAGGCCACCTCCTACGGCGTCGTCGAGGTGCTGCGCCGCTACCCGGTCGGCATCGTGCAGGCGATGGGCCTCCGGTTCGCGGAGAACATCGTCTACTACATCGTCGTCAGCTTCACGATCGTGTACCTCAAGACCGTGCACGAGTACGACACCAGCCAGCTGCTGCTGGCGCTGCTGATCGCACACGTGGTGCACTTCGCGGTCATCCCGCAGCTCGGCCGGCTCGCCGACCGCTGGGGCCGCAAGCCCGTGTACCTGACCGGCGCGATCCTCAGCGCGACGTGGGCGTTCTTCGCCTTCCCGCTGTTCGACACGCTCAACCCGGTGCTGATCGTGCTGGCGGTGACGATCGGGCTCTGCTTCCACGCGTTCATGTACGCGCCGCAGCCGGCCGTGATGGCGGAGCTGTTCCCGACGCGCATGCGCTACTCGGGCGTCTCGCTGGGCTCGCAGGTGACGGCCATCCTCGCCGGCTCGCTCGCCCCGATCCTGGCGATCCAGTGGCTGCGCGACTTCGGCTCCTGGCTGCCGATCGCGATCTACATCGTGATCGCCTGCGTGGTCACGGCCATCGCCGTGCTGTCGCTGCGCGAGACCACCGGCATCTCCCTGCAGGCGATCGACGACGAGGACGCGGCGCGCACCGCGGCACGGCTGGACGCGGAGAAGGCCACCGCATGACGGATCTGCGCGGACGCCGGGCCCTCGTGACGGGCGGAGCGAGCGGGATCGGCGCCGCGTGCGTGCGTGCGTTCGCCGCCGCGGGGGCCCGGGTGACCGTCGCCGACATCGACGGCGACGCGGCGCAGGCCCTCGCGGCGGAGGTGGGCGGGGAGGCGTGGCAGGTGGACCTGTCCGACGTCGCCGCGCTCGCCGAGGTGCGGATCGACACCGACATCCTCGTGAACAACGCGGGTGTGCAGCACGTCAGCCCCATCGAGGAGTTCGATCCGGAGCGGTTCTCGTTCCTCCTGCGGCTGATGCTGGAGGCCCCGTTCCTGCTGATCCGCGCCGCCCTCCCCGGCATGTACGAGCGCGGGTTCGGGCGGGTGCTGAACGTGTCGAGCGTGCACGGCCTGCGGGCCTCGCCGTTCAAGGCGGCGTATGTCGCGGCCAAGCACGGGCTGGAGGGCCTGTCGAAGGTCACGGCGCTGGAGGGCGCGGCCCACGGGGTGACGAGCAACTGCCTGAATCCGGGCTACGTGCGCACGCCGCTGGTGGAGAAGCAGATCGCGGACCAGGCGCGACTGCACGGCATCGCGGAGGACGAGGTGCTGGAATCGGTACTGCTCACCGAGTCCGCGATCAAGCGGCTGGTGGAACCGGAGGAGGTCGCGGCGCTCGCGCTGTGGCTCGCGGGCGACGCGGCGGGCATGATCACCGGAGCGAGCCACACGATGGATGGCGGCTGGTCGGCGCGCTGACGCGCAGGCGCGTCAGGGGCGTGTGACCTCGGCGAGCACCGTCGTGCGCAGCCATTCGGCGTAGCGGGCGGGCGTCCACCCGGACTGCGCGACCAGCTGCTGGTAGCTCTCGGGCGACAGCAGGAACGACAGGGCATCGGCGGTCGCGTCGGTGTCGGTGGCCGCGGGGGCGATGCCGCGCCGCACCAGCTCCGCCACGAACCCGCGGTAGTCCGCCGCCCGGTTGTCCAGGATGCGGCGGAGCGCTTCGTCGACGACGGGGTCGGACAGCGCGGCCCCGAGCAGGACGGTCCACAGGCCGTGCCCGCGCTGGTTGGCCGTGGTGATCTGGGTGAGCACGCCGTCGAGGAATGCGTCGTCGGGCAGGTCGAGCAGTCCGGAGGCGACCTCCGTCTCCACGAGTGACTCCGCGGCCTCCGACCCGGAGAACGTCACCTCGAACGCGGCGATCAGCAGCTCGGCCTTCGCCGCGGTGGTCTTCACGGTCTCGGCCGACACCCCGGCCTCGCGGGCGATGGCAGCGATCGTGGTCGCCTGGTACCCCTGCGACGCGAAGAGGCGGGCGGCCGCGGCGACGATGCGCGCTCGCGTCTCCTGGGCCTGGCGGGTGCGCAGGGCGGACGTGTAGGCACGCGGGGCGGCTTCAGCCATTGACTTTCCTCAGGGGGTGATGAATACTTCGACGGTACAGTCAATCCTAACCGAAGGAACGCTATGTCCAGCTACCTCCTCACCTGCACTCCCGCTCACGGTCACGTGCTGTCCCTCCTGCAGGTCGCCCGGCACCTGGTCGACGCCGGGCACGAGGTCGGATTCCTCACCAGCGCCCGCTACGCCGACCGCGTGCTGGCCAGCGGCGCCCGCTTCCTTCCGCTGCCGCCCGAGGCCGACGTCGACCTCGACGACGCCGACGGCGCGTTCCCCGAGCGTGCGGGTCTCACCGGCCCCGCAGCACTCCGGTTCGACATGAGCACGCTGTTCGTGCGGCCCGGTGCCGCCCAGCTCGCGGCCGTGCGCGCCGAGCTCGCCTCCCGTCGCATCGACGCCGTCCTCACCGAGCCGCTCTTCGTCGGGGGTGCGCTGCTGCAGCTCCTGCCCGCGGCCGAGCGGCCGCCCGTGATCGCGCTCGGGATCTTCCCCCTCGGAGCCCGCAGCGTCGACACCGCGCCGTTCGGGCTGGGCGTCACCCCGATGCGCGGGCCGCTGGGGCGCCTGCGCAACGCGGCCCTGCGGCTCGTCGCCGAGCGCGCGATCTTCGGCGGGGTGCAGCGTGAGGCCGACGACATGGCGCGGCAGACCGTCGGCCGCGACCTCGGCGGCTTCGTGCTGGACTGGGCGGGACGCACCGACGCCTACGTGCAGTTCACGGTGCCCGAGTTCGAGTATCCGCGCGGCGACCTGCCCGACACGGTGCACTTCGCCGGACCGCTGCCTACGACCGCGTCCGACGCCCCGCTGCCGGACTGGTGGGACGACCTCGGCGGCGACCGCCCGGTCGTGCACGTCACCCAGGGCACCATCGCCAACTCCGACTTCACCCAGCTCGTGCTGCCCGCGGTGCACGGGCTCGCGCCGTCCGACCTGCTCGTGGTGGTGACGACGGGCGGGCGCCCGAGGAACAGCCTTCCCGCCGACCTGCCGGAGAACGTGCGGGTGGCGGAGTACCTGCCGTACGACCGGCTGCTGCCGAAGATCGACGTGCTGGTCACCAACGGCGGGTACGGCGGCGTGCAGCAGGCCCTCGCCCACGGGGTGCCGATCGTCGTCGCCGGCCAGACGGAGGACAAGGTGGAGGTCTCGGCGCGCGTGGGCTGGTCGGGCGCCGGCGTGAACCTCCGCACCAACACCCCGGCGTCCGCCCAGATCGCCGCGGCCGTGCACCGCGTGCTGGCGCAGCCGTCGTTCCGCGTGGCGGCGGAGCGCATCGGCACGTCGATGCGCTCGGCCGATGCGTGGTCGACCCTGGATGGGGTGCTCGACCGGGTGACGCGGTCGTGGCCGGCGCGGGAGACCGTCGCGGAGAGCTGAGCGAGCGGTCCATTCCGGCGCATGGACGCAACAGGACGCAACGTCGACCGGTATACCATCCTGGGCAGGCGCCTCCCGGTGTCAGTCCCCAGCTGACCTGGCGGGCGCGACGGCATCGCCGTCATGCGGAGGGAACGTCGGAATTCCTTTCGATCCCGAGGGGGGATGGGGTGGGAGTCGATCCCCAGACGACACCCACCCCCACTTCGCACGCGGTCAGTTCCAGCGCGTCAGCAACCAGAACGCCGCGAAGCCGATCACCACGATCAGGGGAAGCCACGTCCCGGTGCGCTTGAGGCGTCGACCCTGCGGCGCGACGCCCGGCGGCGGCGTCAGCAGGCCGACCGGCGGAGCGAACGGCAGCGCGTGCCCGCCGGAGGATCCCGCCGTGACGGGCGGCGTCCGCTGCGCAGCCAGCCGATCGTCGCGCCATCGCGCCCACTGGTCGAACTTCGTCAGCAGCGCGCCGACCGCGCCGAACAGCCACGCCCAGGTCGCCGGATCCAGCGTCGACACCTTGCGCTGCGTGTACAGGAACAGCCAGTCGTCGACGATCTCCACGTCGAGCTGCGCGGCGTTGTCGATGAACCGCGCCATGATGTCGGGCGTGAAGAGGTAGAGCGCATCCTGCTCGTAGCCCTCGGGGCAGTACAGGGTGAAGTGCCGGTCGAAGTCGCCCTCGAGCGACAGCCGCTGCGCCCGCTGGAACGACGCCGGCAGGTTGGAGCCGAAGCCGTTGTTGCCCGTCGCGTCGAGCACGATGTTGGGCAGCGGCACGTCGAGCTTCACGGCCACGTAGCCCCAGCGGTAGGTCGTGGAGTTCTTCCCCGACTGCACCGTGTACTGGTAGTTGCCGAATTCCACGAACCGCGGGTGGCTGCCGCGCACCAGGTCCGTGGCGAGGCGCGACCGGCCCAGCTGGAAGATCATGCCGGGCAGCGGCGGGTCGTCCACGCGCGGCTCGTACGTCATGCCGTTGGCCTGGGCGAAGCGGTGCAGCCGGTAGCGGGTGGCCTGACCGTTGCGCACGGCCATCCAGATGAGCACGCCGACCGCGGCCGCGAGCAGCACGATCAGCACGAGCGGGATCGCGGCCGCGCCGGGGGATCCGGTGGATGCGGCGAGGCTCAGCACCACCGTGAACAGGATCGGCAGCATCACCAGCCCGGCGATCGACACGGCGACGATCGCGATGATGGAGGACACCGCCATGCCCGATGTGCGCCGCGACCGCAGCTCGGCGGCGAAGGCGCGCACGGCGGCCGGGTCGACCGGTTCCGTGAGGGGACGGGCGTCGAAGCTCGGCGCCGGAGCGGGCGCCGTCACCGGTTCACCTCGTCGGCGTCCCACGTGAGGTCGGCGCCCTCGCGCAGGACCAGCGCCTCCAGCCGCTCGTTCGTGCAGATCGCGCGGATGAGCTCGGGCGAGCCCGCGACGATCGTCGAGTCGAAGTCGATCTCCGAGACCATGACCCAGGCGCGGTCGTCGGGCCACAGCAGGCTCGGACTCTGCGCCGACGGCGGGAACCCGTGCTCCTCGGCGGCGAGGTCGCGCCACGGCGCCCGCAGGACCCAGTCCGGATCGGCGAACTCCGATGCCCCGGCGGTGAACGGCACGTGGTCGCGCTGGGGGAGCCGCAACCGGGGCCCCTCCGAGATCTCGCGTGACAGGATGCCCTCCTGCCAGGTGGGCTTGCGGAAGCCGTTGTTGAACGGATCGTGGGTGCTGCGCTCCAGCATCGCCCGGTGGTGGGGGTCGTCGTCGAACCCGAGGAGCGCGCGCGACGGCGTCTGTCCGAAGAAGCCGACCAGCCCGCCCCATCCCTCCCACAGCGCCGCGACCCCCGCGTCGGGTGTCGCGGTGTGCGCGGCGAGGTGGCCCGCCAGCACGGACAGCAGGTCGGGGTCGAGCTCCCCCTCCGCAGGGGCGTTGTACTCGCGCCCGTCCGGGCCGATCCGGGTGCGCCAGTCGCCCTCGACCGGGGTGCGCACGATCCGCTGCCACTGTGCGAGTGCGTGCATCGTGGTGCCGAAGACCGCGGCGGTGTCGGCCCAGGTCACGCGCTCGCCGGAGAACTGCGCGTCGAGCCGGCGGCGCTCGGGTTCCGGCAGGCGCTCCCACTCGTCGGGGGTGGGGTACGGGCGGTCGGGCAGGGAGCGCACGACCCCCGGATGGAACACGCGCGCGTAGGCGGGGAACCCGCGCGGCACCACGCCGTGCATGCTCGCGGTCACGTCGTCGTCGAGGCGGTCGCGCAGCCAGGCGCCGGGGCTCGGGTCGGCCATCCACTCCATGCGACCCACGGTACCGGCCGGGCCCGGGCGCCCGGCCTCCCGCGCGGCGGCGTCTGCGGCATCCTCCATAATCGAGGGGTGACTGCGACTGCGACCCTTCCCTCCCTCGACGGCCGACGCTTCCGCATGGTGTCGTCCACCACCTCCGCCGTCGACCCCGACGCCCCCAGCATCTTCGAGTACTTCGAGCGCGACGGCGCCATCTGGGGCGGGTACGAGGGCGACACGGTCACGTTCGGCAAGTTCATCGGCACCCGCACCGCCGACACCATCTGGGTGTCGTTCGTGCACGTGCTCAAGACCGACGGCACCGTCGTCACCGGCGACGGCGAGAGCGAGCTCGAGCTCACCGACGACGGCCGCATCCGCCTCGTCGAGCACTACGAGATGCACGGCCTGCCGCAGCTGAGCGTGGTCGAGGAGATCCCCGCCGCCTGACCCCGGGTCAGCGGGGCGGGAGGGTGTCGCGGCCGGGGGAGGCGGGTGTCCAGCGGGTCATGCCGAGCGGCACCTCGGTGTCGCGCTCCGGGAGGTCGGCGGGCAGCAGGTAGGGGCGGCGGACCACCTCGTCGAGCACCACGACGCTGACCACGGTGCGCACCTCGGGCAGCTGCGCGATCACCCCGGTGGAGAACTCGTGCACCCCGCTGACGTCGACCGCGCGGATCAGCAGCATCGCGTCGTGCTCGCCCGTGGTGATGGCGCACCACTCCACGTCGGGCATCTCGATGATGCGCTCCCGGAACGAGGCCCAGGCCTGCGGCATGACCGTGACGAACACGAGCGCGCCGATCGACAGTCCGGCCTTGGCGTGATCGACGCGGGCGCTGAAGCCGGTGATGACGCCGTCGTGCACCAGGGACTCGACCCGGGTGTAGGCGCTGGCGCGGGAGATGCCGACCTTCTCGGCCAGTGCGGCGATCGAGACGCGACCGTTATCACGCAGCACATCGAGGATTCTGTACGCCGTCTCATCCAGTGGGGCGGCACTTCGTCCAGAAAGCTTCGACGGATCCGCATCCTTGCTGGACATATTGCTCCTGACATCCGAGGTTCTGGACAAAGCGTGCCGATGTGACCCGCACTTGCTGGACACATCGTCGCATATGATGCGAATCTGATCACCGGTCGTCCACATCGGACATCACCGGAACCCGAATGTACTCCTCGCCCTTGGAGGCCCTCATGTCGTCACGCCGTTTCACGCCGGTCATCGCGCTCGGAGCCGTCGCGCTCCTGGCGCTCGCGGGTTGCTCGGGAGGGAACTCGGCGAACAACTCCGACTCGTCCCAGGGCTCCGACTCGCTCGTCATCGACACCGCGTTCTCGATCGAGACCGCCGACCCCGGTCACACCTACGACCCGACCGGCAACATGATCGCGAAGGCCCTGTACGAGACCCTCGTCGACTTCGAGGGCTCCGACGTCTCCACGCCGGTCCCCGGTCTCGCCTCGTGGGAGCAGAACGACGCCGCGACCGAGTTCACCTTCACCCTCGAGGGCGACCGCGTCTTCTCCGACGGCTCGCCCGTCGAGGCGAAGGACGTCGTGTTCTCGCTGCAGCGCATCCAGGGCATGGAAGACGCCAAGCCCAACTTCCTGCTCGGCGGCCTCACCATCACCGAGGTCGACGACAAGACCATCCGGTTCACGTCCGAGACCCCGCTGCTGCAGCTCCCGGCCATCCTCGCGAACCCGGCCCTCGGCATCGTGAACTCCGACGTGGTGATCGAGAACGGCGGCGCGATCGACGGCACCGACTCGGCGCAGGAGTTCCTCGACGGCGAGTCCGCGGGCTCCGGGCCGTTCGTGCTCGACACGCTCGACCTCAGCTCGCAGGTGGTCCTGAAGAGCAACGACGAGTACAACGGCGACGAGAAGTCGGCCTACAGCCGCGTGGTCGTGCGCAACGTGTCGGAGAGCGCCACGCAGCTCGCCAACCTCAAGGGCGGCGACTCGATGGTCGCGATGGACCTCAACGGCGACCAGGTCGCGGGCCTCGGCGACGACATCACGGTCGACTCGGTCCCGTCGGGCCAGACCATCTTCCTGCTGCTGAACCAGTCGCCCGCCGTGGCCGGCGAGCTGGCCAACGTGAAGATCGCCGAGGCGATCCGCTACGCACTCGACTACGACGCGCTGCTCGAGCTCGCCGGTGCGGGCGCCGTGCAGGCGACGGGCGTGATCCCGCCCGGATTCGAGGGTGCACTCGACGGCGGCGTGGAGCAGGACCTCGACAAGGCGAAGGCCGCGCTCGCCGAGGCCGGCTACACCGGCCAGACGCTGAAGCTGCAGTTCCCGAACGACTACCCGGTCGGCGGCGTGGAGTTCACCCCGCTCGCGGAGCGCGTGCAGGCGCAGCTCGAAGACGCCGGCATCACGGTCGAGCTCGCCCCGGCCCCGTTCGCGACCGAGCTCGACGCATACGTCAACGGCACCGAGGGCTTCGGCCTGTGGTTCTGGGGTCCGGACTACGCCGACTCGGCGAACTTCCTCCCCTTCGCTCCCGGTCTGAAGGTCGGCCTGCGCGCCGGCTGGGCGGCCGAGGCCAACCCGGAGATCGCGGGCATCGCGGCGGGTGCCGCGAGCGCCACCGACCCCGCGCAGCGCGAGGCCGCGTTCACCGAGTTCGCCGAGGCGATGCAGGAGCAGGGTCCGTTCGTGCCGCTCATCGTCCCGGGCCGCAACATCTCCTCCGCGAGCGACGTGACCGGTGCCGTGTATAACTCCGTGTGGGAGATGGACATCGCCGAGATCGCCCCGGCCGGCTGAACGGACCTTCCATGACGACAGTGGCCGTGCAGAGGCAGGCGCAGCGGCGCCGTTCGCCTCTCGTCGGATACCTGCTGCGGCGGGCCGGGACCTCCCTGCTCCTGTTGGTGGGCGTGACGATCGTCACGTTCGCGCTCACCAACCTGGTGCCGGGAGACCCGGTCTCGGCCGCCCTCGGTGAGGGCGCGTCGCAGAACCCGGCGACGCGCGAGGCGTTCATCAAGGCGAACGGACTCGACCAGCCACTGTTCGTGCAGTACTTCATCTATATGGGGAACCTGCTCCGCGGGGACCTCGGCACGTCGCTGGTGACCGGACGCCCGGTCACCAGCGACCTCGCCACCGCGGTGCCCGCGACGATCGAGATCGCGATCGGGGCGATCATCGTCAGCCTCGCGGTCAGCATCGTGCTCGGCACGCTCGCCGCCTACCGCCGGGGCCTCGTCACCGACCAGGTCATCCGCGTGGTCACCCTCGTCGGCCTCAGCGTCCCCACCTTCTGGCTCGCGCTGGTCAGCTTCTACGTCTTCTTCCTGGAGCTGCGCATCGCGCCGGGCTCGGGGCGCATCTCGCCGTCGATCACCCCGCCGCCGCGCGTGACCGGGCTCTACACGGTCGACTACCTGCTCAACGGCGACGGCGTCGGCTTCTTCGACGCGCTCGCCCACCTCGCCCTTCCCGTCATGGTGCTCTCGCTCGTGACGATCGGTCTGCTCACCCGGTTCATCCGCACGTCGGTGCTGGAGGTGCTGGGCAGCGACTACGTGCGGGCCGCCCGCGCCAAGGGCCTCCCGGCCATGCGCGTCATCCTCGACTACGTGCTCCGCGGAGCCTCGCTGCCGATCCTCACCGTGGTGGGCGTCGCATTCGGGGCCCTGCTGTCGGGCACCGTGCTCGTGGAGTCGGTGTTCGCGTGGCCGGGCCTGGGCACGTACGCCTACAACTCCGCCGCGAACCTCGACCTGCCCGGCATCATGGGCGTCGGTCTGGTCGTCGGCGTCATCTACCTCCTCATCAACTTCATCGTCGACCTGCTCTACGGCGTGCTCGACCCGAGAGTGAGGATCGCATGAGCCGCATCGACGCCGCCGCCGGCCCCTGGCGCTTCCGCTTCCGCTGGCCCCGCGCCTGGCGCACCCCGCTCGGCATCATCGGCACCGTGATCGCGGCGGCCTGGATCGTCATCGCCTTCACGGCGCAGTGGTGGGTGCCGTACCCGCCGAACGCGCAGGTGCTGCCGCGACTGCAGGAGCCGGGCATCGACACGATCCTCGGCACCGACGGCAACGGCCGCGACATCTTCTCGCGACTGATGACCGGAGCGACGGTGAGCCTGCCGCTCGCGCTCATGCTCGTGATCGCGGCGATGATCATCGGCACGCTGATCGGCGCCGTCGCGGGCTACTTCGGCCGCGCGGTCGACGAGACGCTGATGCGCATCACCGATCTCTTCATGGCGTTCCCGACCGTGATCCTCGCGATGGTGGTCGCCGCGTCGCTCGGCCCGTCGCTGTTCAACGCGGTGATCGCGGCGATCGTGGTGTCGTGGCCGCAGTACGCCCGCGTCACCCGCAGCATCGTGCTCGGCCTGCGCGGACAGAACTACGTGATCGCCGGACGCCTGCTCGGCCACTCGCCGCTGCGGACCCTGTTCGTCGACATCCTCCCCAACATCGCCGGGCCCGTGCTCGTGCTCGCCACGCTCGACATCGGCGCCGCGATCCTGCTGCTCTCCGGCCTCTCCTTCCTCGGCCTCGGCGCGCAGCCGCCCACCGCCGAGTGGGGGTCGATGATCTCGGGGGCCATGCAGAACTTCGACGCCTGGTGGCTCGGGGTGTTCCCCGGTCTCGCGATCCTCACGGTCGTGCTGGCGTTCAACTTCCTCGGCGATGCGATGCGCGACGTGCTCGACCCGACCGCCGAGGTCACGCACGAGAAGGAGGCCGACCACCAGGCCTCCGCGACGGGGGTGCCCGCATGACCGCCGCGCTGAGCATCCGCGATCTCACGGTCGACATCGGCCGTCCGCTCGTGAAGGGCGTCTCGCTCGAGCTCGAGGCCGGGCGCATCCACGGCCTCGCGGGCGAGTCGGGCTCCGGCAAGACCCTCACCTCGCTCGCGGTGCTCGGGCTGCTGCCGCGGCAGGCCCGCACGGGCGGCTCGATCACCCTCGCGGGGGAGGAGCTGCTCGGCCTGAAGCGCCGCGGCCTCAACCGCATCCGCGGGAAGCGCATCGCGATGGTGTTCCAGGACCCGTCGGCGTCGCTGCACCCGCAGCTCCCGGTCGGCCGCCAGCTCACCGACCACATGCGCGTGCACCTCGGCCTCACGGGCGCCGCGGCGCGCGAGCGGGCGGTGGAGCTGCTGCAGACCGTGCAGGTGCCGAACCCGGCGGAGGCGCTGAAGCGCTACCCGCACCAGTTCTCGGGCGGGCAGCGGCAGCGCATCGCGATCGCGTGCGCCCTGGTGTGCGACCCCGAGGTGCTGCTGGCGGACGAGCCCACCACGGCGCTCGACGTCACGGTGCAGGCCGGCATCCTGCAGCTGCTGCGCGACCTCGCCATCGAACGGAACCTCGCCGTGCTGCTCGTGACGCACGACCTCGGCGTGATGAGCGCGATCGCCGACACCGTCGCGGTCATGAAGGACGGCCGCATCGTGGAGCTCGCCGACCGCGAGACCCTGTTCCTGCACCCGCAGCACGAGTACACGCGGATGCTGCTCGCCGCCCTCCCCGGCTCGCGCATCGAGGCGCCCGCGGTCGACGCGACGGACCAGGTCGATGCGGTCGACTCGATCGAGGAGGATGCGCATGAGTGAGGTCAGCGTCCTCGACGCGCGCGACGTGGTCGTGCGATACCCGGGCAATCCGCCGGTGATCGCCGTGAACGGGGTGTCGCTCCGCGTGGCCGCGGGGGAGACCGTCGCGCTGGTCGGCGAGTCGGGCAGCGGCAAGTCGAGCCTCGCCCGCGCCGTCGTCGGCATCGAGAAGACCGCCGCCGGCACGGTCGAGTTCCGCGGGGCCCCGGTCGCGCCGCTCGGCATCCGCCGCCGGTCGACCGCCCTGACCGGGATCCAGATGGTGTTCCAGGACCCGTCGACCTCGCTGAACCCTCGCCGACGCATCGGCGACCAGATCTCCGACGGCATCGCCACCGCCCGAGCGCGCGGTGCCGCCGGATCCACCGTGGAGGAGTGGCTCGAACGCGTCGGGCTGCCCGCGAACGTCCGCACCCGCTTCCCGCACCAGTTCTCGGGCGGGCAGAAGCAGCGCATCGCGATCGCCAGGGCCCTGGCCGCGCGGCCCTCGCTGCTCGTGGCGGACGAGCCCATCTCGGCGCTCGACGCCTCGACGCAGACGAGCGTGGCCGGACTGATGCGCGACCTGGTGGCCGAGTCGGGCGCCGGCATGCTCTTCATCTCGCACGACCTCGCCGTGGTGCGCCGCATCGCCGATCGCACCCTGGTCATGTTCGCGGGACGGGTGCTCGAGTCGGGCCCCACGGAGCAGCTGTGGTCCGCGCCGCAGCACCCCTACACGCAGGCCCTGCTCGCGGCCATCCCCGAGCCGGACGGCGCCGGCCGCATCCCCGACGCCCCCTCCACGGACGACCGCGCCGTGTGGGCCGAGGTCCCGCCCGTCGCCTACTGACGCGGGGCCGGACGGCGAAGGGCCGGGGCGCATGCCCCGGCCCTTCGTGTCATCCCCGGATCACACCGGGGCGACGATGTCCTGCTTCACGTCCCACTCGGTGATCTCCATCGCGATCTCCAGCGACTGGCCCTCGACGGACGCGGTGCTCTTCGATGCGAGGTTGACGTAGTCGGCGGTGACCTCGAACGCCACGTCGACGGTCGTGCCCTGCTGGTCGACCGAACCGGTGATCAGGAACACCTTCTGGCCGAGGCGCTCGCCGGTGCCGCTCACGGTGAAGTCGCCCGCGAGGGCCTCGGCCGCAGCGGCGGGGTCCATGGCGGCGACGTCGGCCGCGCTCGTGCTGAGGCCCGCGATGATCGGGTCGCTGGAGTCCGGGTCGGCCGGCTGCCAGTCGCTCGACGGCGACTTGACCCACACGTCGTCGCCGATCGCGACGATCGAGCCCATCGGCGAGATCGACTCGAGGGCCTTCTCGGAGGGGTTCACGCGGGCGGTGCTCTCCATGCCCAGCACGCTCGTCTTGGCGGCGTAGCCCGCGGAGTCGGCCATCGCGTCGGCGATGCACGTGCCGAGCGCCGTGCCGTCGACGGTCGCGCCCTCGGCCAGCTCGGGGCAGTCCGTGGCCGGTGCGTCGGCCTCCTGCGATGCGGCCGTGCTCGGCTTCGCGTCGGCCGGCTTGTCCGATCCGCCCGCCGAGCATCCGGTGAGCATGACGGCGGCGGCGAGAACGACGCCGACCCCCCACTTGTTGACGCGCATGGCGCCCCCCTCCAGTCATGTGCCCGATGACGGTCATCGGGCACGCCCTCCAGCATGCCAAGCCGCGGGCCGATCGGTGGGAGGCGGCTCGGAGGAATGTCCGCTAGACTGTCGAGGTTGTCTGCCTTCCGGCACCCGCTCGGGTTCCACGGGCAGGCACGTGCACACACCCTCCTGCTCCCGGGAAAGTCCCGAGAGCCGTTCTAGTCCGAAGGAGGTGGGTAAGTGACGCACCAGTACGAACTCATGGTCATTCTGACCCCCGAGATCGACGAGCGCCAGGTCGCCCCGACGCTCGACAAGTTCCTGAAGGTCATCACCAACGATGGTGGCTCGATCGAGAACGTCGACATCTGGGGCAAGCGCCGTCTGGCCTACGAGATCCAGAAGAAGACCGAGGGCATCTACGCCGTCGTCAACTTCACCGCGACCAGCGCCGCCACGCAGGAGCTCGACCGTCAGCTCAAGCTGAACGAGCAGATCATGCGCACCAAGGTCCTGCGCGCGGAAGAGGCTCAGGCGATGATCGCGTCCGAGGCCAAGCGCTCCGAAGAGAAGGCTGCCCGCAAGGCCGCCAAGGCTGCGAAGGCCTAAGTCTCATGGCCGGCGAAACCGTCATCACCGTGGTGGGAAACCTCACGGCCGACCCCGAGCTGCGGTACACGCAGAACGGGCTGCCGGTGGCGAACTTCACCATCGCATCGACGCCGCGCAACTTCGACCGTGCCGCGAACGAGTGGAAGGACGGCGAAGCGCTGTTCCTCCGCGCGTCGGTCTGGCGCGAGTTCGCGGAGCACGTGGCGGGCTCGCTGACCAAGGGCATGCGCGTGATCGCGCAGGGCCGTCTGCGTCAGCGTTCCTACCAGGACCGCGAGGGCAACCAGCGCACCGCGATCGAGCTGGAGGTCGACGAGATCGGCCCCTCGCTGCGGTACGCGACCGCGCAGGTCACCCGTGCGGCCTCGAGCGGTGGCGGTGGCGGGCAGTCCCGTCCGCAGCAGCAGCAGGTGTCGGAGGAGCCGTGGTCCACGCCCGGCTCGTCGACCAGCGCCGACGCCTGGAGCACTCCGGGCAGCTTCGGCGACGACACCCCGTTCTGATCAATTCTCCGGATGCGCGCGAGCGCGCAGCGTCCGATCATCATCACTAAGGAAGAGCAATGGCTGGAAAGTCGAGCGGCGACCGCCGCAAGCCGCGGAAGGGCGCGAAGAACGCCGCCCCCGCGAAGTCCATCCGGGTCGGTGTCATCGATTACAAGGATGTCGCCACCCTCCGCAAGTTCGTCTCGGAGCGCGGCAAGATCCGCGCCCGTCGCATCACCGGTGTGTCGGTGCAGGAGCAGCGTCTGATCGCCACGGCGATCAAGAACGCGCGCGAGATGGCGCTCCTGCCCTACGCTGGCGCCGGCCGGTAAGGGGTACTGAGATGGCAAAGCTGATTCTCACGAACGAGGTCGCCGGGCTGGGTAGCGCCGGTGACGTGGTCGAGGTCAAGAACGGGTACGCCCGCAACTACCTCATCCCGCAGGGTTTCGCGACCGCGTGGACGCGCGGTGGCGAGAAGCAGGTCGCGTCGATCCAGGCCGCACGCCAGGCGCGTGCGATCCACGACCGCGACGAGGCCGTGGCCCTGAAGAACTCGCTGGAGGCCGCCAAGGTGCGCCTCGCGGTCAAGGCCGGCAAGGAGGGTCGTCTCTTCGGCTCGGTCAAGACCGCCGACGTGGCCGACGCGGTCGAGGCCGCCGGTCTCGGTGCGATCGACAAGCGCAAGGTGCACATCACGTCGCCCATCAAGGCGACCGGTGAGCACGAGGCGACCGTGCGTCTGCACGAGGACGTCACTGCGGTCATCACGCTGCAGGTCGTCGCCGCCAAGTAAGGCACGTCTGTCGAACGCCCTCCGTCCTCCGGGACGGGGGGCGTTCTTCGTTCTCCGGGCGCGACGCGCTCGGTGATCTTGGATCCAGAATGCAGAGTTTGAGGGCTTCGATCCGATAGCCTCTGACCCATGGTGAAGTCAGGGGACGCGGCGGCGTCTGCGAAGGATCGCGCCGATGCGCTGCAGAAGCTCGCCCAGCGACACGGGGCCGGGTATCGGTCGGTCGGCGCGATGGCGTACGACATCATCCGCGACGCGATCCTCGATGGCACACTCCCGCCCGGCATGAAACTGCGCCAGGAGACCCTCGCCGAATCGATCGGCATCTCCCGCCTCCCGATCCGCTCCGCCCTCATCCAGCTCGAGGCCGACGGGCTCGTGGTGTTCCACGCCCGCCGCGGCGCGATGGTGCGGGCGCTGTCCACGGAGGAGGCCGGGGAGGTCTACCACCTGCGCATGCTGCTCGAGAAGGAGGCGCTGCGCCTGGCGATGGCGGAGATCACGCCCGAACGGGTCGAGCGCCTGCGGGAGCTCGCGAAAACCGCCGACGACATCTCCGAGGGCGGCGAGTTCGTCGAGGCGCGCACCGAGTTCTACGCCACCCTGTACGACGCGCAGGCCCGCCCGCTGCTGTGGGAGATGATCGAGCAGCTGCGGCTCAAGCTCGGGCGCTACGTGCTGGGGTGGCGGCTGGGGCCCGCGGGCTCGCACGATCATTCGCACACCGAGCTCGTCGACGTGGTCGCGGCCGGCGACGCGAAGAAGGCGCTGGGCGTGCTGGAGGCCCACCTGACCCAGGTGCGCGACGGCGTGATCGCCCTGCTCGACGACGCGGCCGCGGAGGGCGCGGACAACTCCTGACGCGGCGCACGACTCGCGGCGGGCGACTCCGCGGACACACTGCTCCGCGGGCGCAGGACCGCCCGGGGCTCAGGTGACGGTGCCGCGGCGTGCGAAGCGGGGCTCGCGCCACACCTCGGTCTCCAGCACGTCGTGCAGCACGTCGACCGCATCCCACACGTCGGCGTAGGAGGTGTAGAGCGGGGTGAACCCGAAGCGGATGAGGTCGGGCGCCCGGAAGTCGCCGATGACCCCGCGCTCGATGAGGGCCTGCATCACCGCATAGCCGTCGTCGTGGCGCAGCGACACCTGGCTGCCGCGGCGGGACGACTCGCGGGGTGTGACGGAGACGATGCCCCAGCGCTCTGCGAGCCGCGCGTCCACGAGCGACAGGAACAGCTCGGTCAGCCGCAGGCTCTTCTCGCGCAGCAGCTCCAGGTCGACGTCGTCCCAGATGTCGAGGCTCGCCTCCAGTCCCGCGACCGACAGCAGCTGCGGTGTGCCGACGCGGAACCGCTCGATGCCGGGCGCCGGGGCGTAGTCCACCGTGAAGTCGAACGGACGGGCGTGGCCGTGCCAGCCGGTGAGCGCGGGCCGGGCGGCGGCGTGATGGCGGGACGCGGCCCACAGGAACGATGGTGACCCCGGGCCGCCGTTGAGGTACTTGTAGGTGCAGCCCACCGCGAAGTCGGCCCCGGCGGCGTTCAGGTCGATCGGCAGCGCCCCGGCGCTGTGGCACAGGTCCCACACCACCAGGGCCCCGGCGGCCTGCACGCGGCGCGTGACCTCGGCCAGATCGTGCAGCCGCCCGGTGCGGTAGTCGACCTGGGTGAGCACGACCACCGCCACATGGTCGTCGAGCACGTCGTCGAGCGTGGGGCCGTCGTCGGCGATCAGACGCCGCTCCAGGGGTTCGCCGCCGCCGAGCAGCTCCTGCACGGCCTCCAGCATGTACAGATCGGTGGGGAAGTTGCCGCGCTCGGCGACGATCACGCGCCGCCCCGGCCGCATGCGCACCGCCGCGACCACGGCCTGGAAGAGGCTCGCCGACGTGGAGTCGCCGAGCACGACCTCGCCCTCCGCGGCGCCGATCAGCGGGGCGATCCGGTCGCCGACCGTACGCGGCTTCGCGAACCAGCCCGCGTCGTTCCAGCTGCGGATGAGCCCGGTGCCCCACTCCTCGGTGATCACGCGCTGCACATGCGCCGGGGTGTGCCGGGGGAGCGCGCCGAGGGAGTTGCCGTCGAGGTAGATCACGCCCTCCGGCAGCACGAAGCAGTCGCGGAACGAGCCGAGCGGATCGGAGGCGTCGAGCGCCTCGCAGGTGGCGCGGTCGAGGGCGGTGCGGGTCGTGGCGCTGGGCGGGGTCGTGGTGCTCATGGGGCGGGTCCGTTCGGGTCGTGCGGTCAGCGGCCGAGGAAGCGCAGGGCGTTGTCGCGGAGGATGGCGGTCTTGTCGGCGTCGTCGAGGAAGGCGGAGCGGTGGACGACGTCGCCGACCGGTCGCTCGCCCAGGGGATACGGGTAGTCGCTGCCGACCATCACCTGCGAGGCGCCGAGCGTGTCGACGAGCAGGCGCAGCGCGGCCGGGTCGAACACGACGCTGTCGACGCTGAACCGGTCGAGGTAGGAAGAGGGCGGCTGTGCGCTCACGCCGATCACGTCGGGCCGCTGCCGCCACGCGTTCTCGAAGCGGCCGAGCCAGAACGCGAACGAGCCGCCGCCGTGCGCAAACGCGAGCCGCAGCGACGGCGGAACGCGGTCGAACACTCCGCCGAGGATCAGCGCGATGATCGACAGGTGCGTCTCGGCGGGCATGCCCGTGAGCCAGCGGGCCATCCAGCGATCGAGTCGCGGCGAGCCGGCCATGTCCCAGGGGTGCACGAACACGGGGATCCCGCGCCCGGCGCAGTGCTGGAGGAACGTGACGATGCCGGCGTCGTCGAGGTCGCGGTCACCGACGTGGTTGCCGATCTCGACCCCGGCGTGACCGGAGGCGATCGCGCGGTCGGCCTCGACGCACGCGGCATCCGGATCCTGCAGCGGCACCTGCGCGAACGGGATGAGCCGATCGGGCGCGGGGGCGCAGATCTCCAGCGCTAGGTCGTTGAAGAGGCGCGCGACCTTCACCGCCTCGTCTCCCGACTTGTCATAGGAGAAGAACAGCGGAGTGGGGGAGACCACCTGCATCTCCACCCCGTCGGCGTCCATGTCGGCCAGGCGCACCTCGGCATCCCAGCAGTCGTCGCCGATGCGACGGAACTCGGACTCGCCGAGCATGATCATCGCCTCGCGCTCGGAGTCCACGCGCAGGGTCGGCCAGAGCCCTGGCCCGACCTGCGTGGACAGGTCGGGCCAGGCGCTCGGCACGAAGTGCGTGTGGACGTCGATCGTGCCCAACGCCGCGTCAGCCCTTGCCGGGATGGACGGTGCCGCACTCGGGGCAGGTGCGCCCCTCCTCGCTGTCGTAGAACTCGCGGAACACCGGCGGCAGGTCCTCCACGATGTCGCGCACCTGCAGCTCGACCTCGTGCACCTTGGTGTTGCAGTTCGGGCAGAACCACGCGAACTTCTCCAGCGTGCCCTCCTCGCGGATGCGCTCGATCACGATGCCGATCGACCCCTCCTCGGGGCGCTGCGGGGAGTGGAACACGTTGCCGGGCAGCAGCCACATCTCGCCCTCGCGGATGTCGATGCGCTGCGGGCCGTCCTCCGTCTGGATGTTCACGTGCATGTTGCCGCGGTACTGGTAGAACCACTCCTCGTAAGGATCGAAGTGGAAGTCGGTGCGCTGGTTGGGGCCGCCGACGACCTGCACGATGAAGTCGCCCATCGGCGTCCAGGCGGCCTTGTTGTTGACCGGCGGCTTCAGGAGGTGCTCGTTCTCCGTGATCCAGGCGGCGAAGTCGATGACGGGTGGGATGGTGCTCATTTCTCCTCCTCGAGAGTGGCAGGGGTGGTGCGGTCGGGGCGCCTCGCGATCGCCTGGATCTCGAGGCGCAGGTGCGGATGCGGCAGGGCGTGCACGGCGACCGTGGTGCGGGCCGGACCCTGCTCGTCGAAGTACTCGGCCCAGACGGCGTTGTAGGGGGCGAAGTCGTTCATGTCGACCAGGAACGTGGTGGCCTGCACGAGGTCGTCGAGGTCGCAGCCCGCGGCGGCCAGCACCGCGCGGATGTTCTCGATCACGGCGCGGGTCTGCACCGCGACGTCGAGCCGGGTCGCCCCGAACTCGTCGACCTCGGCGCCCGCGATCGTGTTGTCGGGGCGGCGGCTGGAGGTGCCCGACACGAACACGAGGTCGCCGCTGAGCTTGGCGTGCGGGAAGCGTCCGCGCGGGGTGGCCTTGCCCTCCACGAGGATGCCGCGGGACTCGGTCATGATGCTCCCTTCGGGCCGGACGACGCGGAACCGTCGTCCGTGCGGATCGTGACGCCGCCCAGACCGGTGACCGTCGCCTCGACCACACCGCGGTCGGGCAGGGGAACAGCGGCGGTCGCGGCCCCGGCGAGGAGCACCATGCCCGCCCGCAGCACGAAGCCGTGGCGCGCACCGAGTCGAGCGGCCGCGAGGATGGCGCGACCGGGGTCGCCGAGGATCGCGGCGGTCGAGCCCGTCGCGGCGATGCGGCCGTCGACCTCGAGCCGCACGGCCCGGTTGTCGATGGCGCCCGCGCGGTCGAGCGGTGTCCAGGGGCCGATCGCGTAGGCCGCGGCGGAGGCGTTGTCGGCCACCACGTCGGCGAGGCTGAAGCGGAAGTCGCGGTACCGGGAGTCGATGATCTCCAGGGCGGGGGCGACCGCGGCCACCAGTTCCGACAGCGGCCGGTCGACCGCGGACGCGTCCAGGTCGGCGCGCAGGAGGTAGGCGACCTCGGGCTCGATGCGCGGGTGGATGGCGGACCGCCGCGCGAACACGCCGTCGTCGTCCAGGCGCATGGCATCGGTCAGGGTGCCCAGGATCACGTCGTGCACACCCATCTGCTGCGCCTTGGCCTGACTCGTGAATCCGAGCTTGACCCCGGTGATGTGCTCGCCGCGGGCGACCCGTCGGGCGATGAGGGCGTGCTGCGTGGCGTAGGCCGTGGCGAGGTCGACCTCCTCCGTGGGCGACAGCTGGTTGATGGGCGCGGCCGTGCGCTGGGCGGTGTCGAGGGCGGCGGCGTAGACCGCGTCGGTGCTCATGAGGCCGCCCCCGCGGAACGCGCGGCGACCAGGTCGAGCGCGACATCGACGATCATGTCCTCCTGGCCGCCCACCATGCGCCGTCGTCCGAGCTCGACCAGGATGTCCCGCGCGTCGAGGTCGTGCTTCGCGGCCGCGCGCTCGGCGTGCAGCAGGAAGCTGGAGTACACGCCCGCGTAGCCGAGGGTGAGCGTCTCGCGGTCGACGCGCACCGGACGGCGCTGCAGCGGACGCACCAGCTGCTCCGCGGCGTCCTGCAGCGCGAACAGGTCGCAGCCGTGCTCCCACCCGAGCAGATCCGCCACCGCGACGAACGCCTCGACGGGGCAGTTGCCCGCTCCGGCGCCCTGGCCCGCGAGGGATGCATCGACGCGGTACGCGCCGTGCTCGACGGCGGTCACGCTGTTGGCGACGCTCAGCGAGAGGTTCTCGTGCGCGTGGATGCCGATCTGCGTCGCGGGGTCGAGCACGTCGCGATAGGCGTCCACGCGCGCGGCGACATCGTGCATCGTGAGGCGTCCGCCGGAGTCGGTCACGTACACGCAGTGCGCTCCCGCGTCCTGCATGATCCGCGCCTGCTCGGCGAGCCCGCGCGGATCGTTCAGGTGGCTCATCATCAGGAACCCCGACACGTCCATGCCGTGCTCGCGCGCCCACGTGATGTGCTGGATCGCGACGTCGGCCTCGGTGCAGTGGGTGGCGACCCGCACGCTCGCGACGCCGAGGTCGCGGGCGCGGGCGAGGTCGTCGATCGTGCCGATGCCGGGCAGGATCAGGGTCGTCAGCACCGCCCGGTCCAGGACCTCGGCGGCGGCCGCGATCCACTGCCAATCGGTGTGGGCGCCGTGCCCGTAGGCGACGCTGGATCCGCCGAGGCCGTCGCCGTGCGCGACCTCGATCGCATCCACGCCCGCCGCTTCCAGGGCCCGGGCGATGTCGCGAACCTGGTCGGTCGTGTAACCGTGGCCGATGGCGTGCATGCCGTCGCGCAGCGTCACGTCCTGCACGTACACGCGCGGAGTCGAGCCGGTCATGCGGGAACCCCCGTCCGTCGGGCGACGAGTCGCTCGGCGGTGCGCAGGGCGGCCGAGGTCATGATGTCGAGATTGCCCGCGTACTCCGGAAGGTAGTGCCCGGCGCCGGTCACCTCCAGCAACACGGTCACGCGCGTGCCGCGGAACGCCCGGTCGAGCGCGGGGACGTACCCCTCGTCGACCGCGTCGAACTGCACGTCCTGCGCGAGCCGGTAGCCGCCCACGTACCCCTGCACCGCGGCGACCATGTCGGTCACCGAGGTGCGGACGGCGTCGCGGTCGAGCGTGGCGGGGTCGCCCTCGACCAGGCAGTACACGGTGTCGCGCATGATGAGCGGCGGGTCGGCGGGGTTCAGCACGATGATGGCCTTGCCCCGCTCGGCGCCCCCGATCACCTCCAGCGCGCGGGCCGTGGTCTGGGTGAACTCGTCGATGTTCGCGCGGGTGCCGGGTCCTGCGGACTTCGAGGCGATCGAGGCGACGATCTCGGCGTATGCGACCGGGGCCACGCGCGACACGGCGGCCACCATGGGCACGGTCGCCTGCCCGCCGCACGTCACCATGTTCACGTTGGTGGCCCCCGCGTGCGCGTCGAGGTTCACCACGGGCACCACGTAGGGGCCGATCGCGGCGGGCGTGAGGTCGACCATGAGCCGTCCGGCGTTGCGCACGAGGGCGTCGTTGCGGGAGTGCGCGCCGGCCGAGGTCGCGTCGAACACCAGCTCGACATCGGCGAACTCGGGCAGGGCGAGCAGCCCGTCCACCCCCTCGTGCGTGGTGGCGACACCCAGGCGGCGGGCGCGCGCGAGGCCGTCCGAGTGCTCGTCGATCCCGGCCATCGCCACCACGTGCAGCGTGGTGGACAGCCGCTTCACCTTGATGAGCAGGTCCGTGCCGATGTTGCCGGAGCCGATGATGGCGATTCCCGTGGTCATGCCGCCGCCCCTTCCGTCGCCGTGCCGGAGGCCGTGCCGTGGAAGTCGGCGCGCACCTCTCCGAGTCCGTCGAGCCGGGCGCGGAACACGCCGGCCGTTGCGTCGACCATGGGCCCGAGCGCCCCGGACAGGATCACCTCGCCTGCGCGCAGCGGCTGTCCGCGCCGGGCGACCTCGCGCGCCAGCCAGGCCACCGCGATCACGGGGCTGCCCAGGCACGCGGCGCCGCTGCCGGTCGAGACGGGGCGCCCGTCGCGGTCGAGCGTCATGCCGAGCGCGGTCAGATCCAAGCCGTCGAGCCGGCGGGGGGTCGTGCCCAGCACGACCGCGCCGCTGGAGGCGTTGTCGGCGATGGTGTCGGTGAGGCGGATGTCCCATCCCGCCACCCGGGAGTCCACGACCTCGATCGCGGGCAGCACGAACTCCGTCGCCCGCAGCACGTCGGCGACGGTCGCGTTGGGGGAGTCGAGGTCGCGCCCGAGCACGAACGCCACCTCGGCCTCCGCGCGCGGCTGCAGGAAGCGCCCGAGGTCGAGCGGCTCCCGGTCGGCGTGGATCATGTCGTCGAGCAGCACGCCGTAGTCGGGGCTGTCCACGCCGAGCTGCGCCTGCACGACCGGCGAGGTGAGGCCGATCTTGCGCCCCACGATGCGCCGGCCCCCGTCCACGTGACGGGCGATGCCGAGCGACTGCACGGCGTACGCGGCGTCCTGGTCGGTGTCGCCGAGCAGGTCGCGCACCGGAGCGCACGGGCGACCGGTCTCGGCCGCCCGCCGCAGCCGCTCGTCGGCGGCCCGCACGGCCTCGGTGTCGAGGACCCCGGTCACAGCTGCACGCACACGTTCGTCGGCTCGGTGTAGAACTCGAGCGAGTGGTGGCCGCCCTCGCGACCGATGCCGGAGAGCCCCACGCCGCCGAACGGGCTGCGCAGGTCGCGCAGGTACCAGGTGTTGACCCACGACATGCCGGTGCGCATCTGCTGGGCGACGCGGTGACCGCGGGTGAGATCGGTGGTCCAGGTGACGGCGGCGAGCCCGTAGTCGGTGTCGTTCGCGAGCCGGATCGCCTCCTCCTCGCTGTCGAACGGGATGAGGGCGGCGACCGGGCCGAACACCTCCTCGCGCACGGTGCGGTGGCTGTTGTCGAGCCCGGTCCACAGTGTCGGCTCGATCCAGGAGCCGCCGTCGAGTCCGTCGCCGAGGGTCGGCACCCCGCCACCCGCGAGCACCGTGGCGCCCTCCGACACCGCGAGGTCGAAGTACGACTGCACCTTCTGCCGGTGCGCCTGCGAGATCAGCGGGCCCGTGGTGGTCGCGGGGTCCTCCGGCCGACCGAGGCGCAGCCGCCCCGCGTGCTCGGCGAGCCCGGCCGCCACATCGTCGAACACCGACCGCTCGACGTAGATGCGCTCGGTGCACAGGCACACCTGGCCCGTGTTGAGGTAGGTGCTGCGGGCGAGTCCGGCCACCGCGGCGTCGAGGTCGGCGTCGGCGAACACGAGCGCGGCGTTCTTGCCCCCGAGCTCGAACGACACCGGACGCACGCGCGGTGCGACGGCCCGCATGATCGCGGAGCCCGTGGAGGACTCGCCCGTGAAGGTCACACCGTCGATGCCGGGGTGCTTCGTGAGGGCCTCGCCCGCGGAACCCGCGCCGAAGCCGTGCACCACGTTCACCACCCCGGCCGGCACCCCCGCCTCCGCGAGGATCTCGGCGAGCAGCGTGGCCGACGACGGCGTCTCCTCGGACGGCTTGATCACCACGGTGTTGCCGGTGGCGAGGGCCGGCGCGAGCTTCCACGTGAGCAGCAGCAGCGGCAGGTTCCACGGCACGATCACCGCGACCACGCCGAGGGGCTTGCGCACCGCGTAGTTGAGGGCGCGGCGGCCGTCGGGCAGTTCGGTGAGGAACGAGTCGAGCCCGGTGGCGGAGACCGTGTCGGCGAAGGAGCGGAAGTTCGCGGCGGCCCTGGCCACGTCGAGGTCGCGGGCGAGGGACTCGGGCTTGCCGGTGTCGCCGACCTCGGCGGCCACGAGCTCATCGGCGCGGCGGTCGATCGCGTCGGCGACGCCCCGCAGCAGGCGGGCGCGCTCGGCCACCGTCATGCGACCCCACGGTCCGTCGAACGCGGCACGGGCGGCAGCCACGGCACGGTCGACCTGCTCGGCCCCGGCCTCGTGCACCTCGGCGATCAGCGTGCCGTCGATCGGGCTGATCTTGGCGAAGGAGCCGATGCCCTCGACGCGCTCGCCGGCGATCAGGTTGTGGATCGCGCGGGGCGCCCGGCCCTGCTCGGCGGCAGGGCGGGGAGGCGTCATCGTCTCGGAAGGCATGCGCTCAGGCTAGGAACGTCGAAGGGATGCCGACAAATACTCTCTTGATGCACTGCCATGCCCCCACGGCTATAGTCCCGCTCATGGTCACCGATCGACTGCTCGACGGCCGGGTCAAGATCCGGCACCTCGTCCTCATCACCGCCATCGCCGACGAGGGCACGCTCGTGCGCGCGGCCGAGTCGCTGCACATCACCCAGCCCGTCGTCACGCGCGGACTGCGCGAGGTGGAGGAGGTGCTCGGGGTCGCACTGTTCGAGCGCCTGCCGCGCGGGGTCAGACCGACGCCGTACGGGCACGCGTTCATCGAGCGGGCCCGGTCCGTGCTCGCCGAGCTGCGGGCGGCGGGGGAGGAAGTGCGGCTGCTGCAGTCCGGACAGCTGGGCACGGTCACGGTCGGCACGCACCTGGCCGGGTCGAACCTGCTGCTGCCGCGGGCGATCGCGGGGCTGAAGGCCGAGCATCCCCGGCTCACGGTGGTGGTGCGCGAGGGCACGCCCGACACCCTGCAGCAGCTGCTGCTCGCGGGCGACCTCGACCTCACGGTGGGGCGGCTGTCGCCCACGGTGCCGGTGCGACTGGAGCAGGAGCGGCTGCACCTCGAGCCGATCCGCCTGGTCGCGCGGGCCGGGCACCCGGTGCTCGGTGGTGCCAAGGCGCACTCGCTCGCGGAGCTCATCTCCTACCCGTGGATCTTCCCCGTGGCCCAGACCGCCCTGCGCGCGGAGCTGGAGGCGGTGTTCTTCCACGAGGGGCTGCCCCTGCCTCCCGACCGCGTGGAGTGCACGTCGATGCTGACGCTGCGCACGCTGCTGATCTCGACCGACGTGATCGCGGCGCTGCCGATGTTCATCGCGGTCGACGACCGCGAGCTGCGGATCCTGCCCACGCCGCTCAGCTCGATCCGGCGTTCGGTCGGCGTCACGCTGCCCAAGGATCGGGCGCCCTCGCCCGCCGCGACCGCCCTGCTGACGCACCTGCGCGAGGAGGGCGCGCGGCTCGCGGCCCTGGAAAGCGAGTACACGGAGGGGGAGCCGCGACCCCTCGGCTGATATGCCCGGATGGTCATGGCTCTGACCCGTATGGATATTGGACAGCATCGCGGCACCGGGTGAATCTGAGGGGGACGACACGACGTCGTGACGATCCCACCCGATTCAGCCAATGGAGGCGACATGGCCGGCTCTCCCTACGTGCCCGATGCGAAGAAGTACCGTCCGGAGGACTTCGAGCGCGTCGCCGGAGAACCGGCCGATCCCGACCCCTCCACGTGGGGCATGCAGCCCGACGGCACGTTCCTGCCGCCCGCCCACACCCCCTCCGTCCCGCGCGACGTGTTCGTCGACTGGCCCGGTCAGCTCGACTACCGCGACCCGGAGACCTACACGCTCAACGCGAAGGCCGAGGCGTTCTACCCGATCGTGGTGAACACGAGCCACTCGTGGCAGTGCATCTATGACTGGGACGGGCGGCGGCTGATGCTGCACTACGGCGGCGGCAACCACTGGAAGCTGTACGACATCACCGACCCGCGCGACCTCACGATCGTCGACGAGGAGCAGTGGGGCTGGGGCGACCCCCGCCCGCAGTTCGGCGCGACCACCGTGCAGTGGAACCAGGAGCTCGGCGCGTACATCGCGATCCAGGCGAGCGAGACCCCGCGGTACTTCCTCCAGGGGCGCGTCGCCAACAAGTGGCTCGACGACACGGTCGAGGGGCAGCTGAAGGAGTGGGAGGGCCTGCGGGGCTTCCGCACCTGGCGGATGGACGGCCCGAGCCCGCGCGAGTGGACGCTGCTCACCGAGGTGTCGACCGACCCGAACCACTCGCCCGGCGAGATCCAGGAGGGCAACGGCGTGCTCGACCTCCCGGTGTACTACGGCGACAAGTACCTGTTCGTGGCCACCGCGCCCGACAACACCTTCACCAACCAGCCGTACCGCACCACGCTGTGGACCGCGGGCCACGCGGCCTACGACGTGTCCGACCCCGCGAAGCCCGAGCTGCTGTCGACCTGGTGGGTGCCCGGCTCGCGGCCCGGCGAGGAGGACGACTCCCCGTACCTGGCCGACAACGACCGCTGGAACAACAAGACCTCCTGGTTCGGCTCGCGCATGGGCGTGTTCCTGCCCCGCTCGGTCGAGTCGGGTTGGACGTACGGCTACGCGGCGCAGGGCGGCCAGGGCTTCTTCGTGCTCGACGTCTCCGACCCGACGGACATCCACCACGTGGGCTGGTGCCCGCTGCCGACGAGCGTCGCCGGCACCGAGGGCGACAACGTCGACACCACCCAGGTCGAGGAGACCGGGTACGTCTACGTCTCCGGCTACCCGATGAACACCGACTGCTACGAGCCCGCCAAGGAGATCTACCAGATCGACGTGAGCGACCCGACGAACCCGCGGGTCGTGCGCACGCTGCCCCGGCCCACGCCGCCCGCGGAGGCGGCCTTCACCGACTGGGCGCAGCGCCGCGGCTCGTTCGGCCCCAAGCGCTCCGGCTACTTCACCAACACCGGCACGCCGCACGGCGGGGTCATCCCGTACGCGTTCTACGCCGCCGGTCTGCAGATCTTCGACGTGCGCGACCCCGAGGACCCGAAGGTGGGCGCCTACTTCGTGCCGCCGATGGGACTGAAGGACGACGACGATCTCGCCGCACCCGTGCACGGCATCTTCGTCGAGTGGGACCGCAACCTCATCTGGCTGTTCGCGAACCACGGCATCTACGCCGTGTCGACGCCGCTGCTGGGGGAGCCCGTCACCGGGATCCCCTCCGCCGACGGCTGACCCCGGCCCCCGGAACTCCGGCGTCCGTCCTGCACTCGGGGGCGAACAGGACGGACCCCGGACCACCCGCCCCCCCGTGACGCCCCACCCGAAAGCAGCTCATGACGCAGACAGTCCGGCCGTGGCCCGCCCTGTGGGCCCTGTGCATCGGCTTCTTCATGATCCTCGTGGACACGACGATCGTGGCGATCGCCAACCCGGTCATCCTCGCGGCGTTCGACGCCGACCTCACGACGGTGATCTGGGTGACCAGCGCGTACCTGCTCGCCTACGCGGTGCCGCTGCTGATCACGGGCCGCCTCGGCGATCGGTTCGGCCCCAAGCGGGTGTACCTCGCGGGACTCGTGCTGTTCACCCTCGCCTCCCTCGCGTGCGGCCTGTCCGGCAGCATCGAGATGCTGATCGCGGCGCGGGCCGTGCAGGGCTTCGGCGCCGCGCTGATGACGCCGCAGACGATGGCGATCATCGCCCGCGTCTTCCCGCCGCGCGGCCGGGGCCAGGCGATGGGGGCGTGGGGTGCCGTGGGCGGCCTCGCGACGCTCGTCGGGCCGATCCTGGGCGGCGTGCTCACCGACACGGTCGGCTGGGAGTGGATCTTCTTCGTGAACGTCCCGGTCGGCGTGGTGGCGTTCGTCGTCGCGTGGCGGCTGGTGCCGGATCTGGACGGCCACCCCCATCGGTTCGACCTGCTCGGCGTGATCCTCTCGGGTGCCGGGCTCTTCCTCCTGGTCTTCGGACTCCAGGAGGGGGAGGTGTACGACTGGGGTGTGATCGCCGGTCCGGTCACGGTGTGGGGGCTGATCGCCGCGGGCGTCGTGCTGCTGGTGCTGTTCGTGGTGTGGCAGCGCGTCAGCCGCGCCGAGCCGCTCATGCCGCTGGCGCTGTTCCGCGATCGCAACTTCTCCGTCGCGAACGCCACGATCTTCCTGGTGGGGGTCGGCATCACCGCGATGCCCGTGCCCCTCGCCTTCTACTTCCAGGTCGCCCGTGGCCTCGACTCCACGCTCGCGGCCCTCATGCTCGCGCCGATGGCGGTGGTGTCCGGGGTACTCGGGCCGTTCGTCGGAAAGCTCAGCGACCGGGTCGGACCGCGCTGGGTGACCTTCGCCGCGTTCACGATCTCGGCGGTCGCGATGGCCTGGTACGCCGCGACCATGACGCTCGACGCCCCGTTCTGGCTGCTGCTGCTGCCGTCGGCGCTGCTCGGGGTCGGGGTGTCTGGCATGTTCGGGCCGCTGGCCTCGACCGCCACACGCAACCTGCCGCACACGCAGGCCGGGGCGGGTTCCGGGGTCTACTCGACGACGCGGCAGATGGGTTCCGTCATCGGTTCCGCCCTGCTGGCCGTGCTGATGAACGTGACCCTGGCGGCGCAGATCCGCGGGTTCGTGCCTGGCGCGATCCACCCCGGCAGCGTGCTGTCCGACGAGGACGGCGTGGGGCTGGCGCGGGCGATGTCGCAGTCGCTGCTGCTGTCGGCCGTGGCCTTCGGGGTCTGCGCGCTCGTGGTGCTGTTCTTCGTGAAGCCGCGGCCGTGGGGTGCACCCGCCGCCCCGCAGCCGGTGGCGGCGACGACGGGAGAGGGACGATGATGGTAGCGACGATTGTGGATCCAGAATCCAGAACAGACGCCCGAGAGAGGACGCCGATGACCGCGAACGCCGGGGGCGGACGACTCGTCGTCGACGCCCTGAAGAAGGACTACGAGCTCGACGGCGCCGCCGTCCCCGTCGTGAAGGACGTCACGTTCACGATCGAGCCCGGCACGTTCTACTCCCTCCTCGGGCCGTCGGGCTGCGGCAAGACCACGACGCTGCGCTGCGTCGCCGGGCTCGAGCGCAGCAACGGCGGAGTCATATCGCTCGACGGGGGCGTGCTGTCCACCGGCACCCAGCACGTGTCGCCCGACAAGCGCGACATCGGCATGGTCTTCCAGAACTACGCCATCTGGCCGCACATGACCGTGTTCGCCAACGCGATCTTCCCCCTCCAGGTCGCCGGCTCCCGGCTGCCGAAGCAGGAGGCGAAGAAGCGCGCGATGGAGGCACTGGAACTCGTGCAGCTCGACCACCTCGCGCAGCGCCCCGCCACCGCGCTGTCAGGCGGGCAGCAGCAGCGACTCGCCCTCGCCCGCGCGCTCGCGCACCGTCCGCGGCTGCTGCTGCTGGACGAGCCGCTGTCCAACCTCGACGCGAAGCTGCGCGACACCATGCGCAACGAGCTGCGCAGCCTGCAGCGCAGCCTCGGCATCAGCGCCCTCTACGTCACCCACGACCAGTCCGAGGCGTTGTCGATGTCCGACCGGGTGGCCGTGATGAACGGCGGCCGCATCGTGCAGGAGGCCGCCCCGCGCGAGCTCTACGACCAGCCGGCCGACCGCTTCGTGGCGGACTTCGTCGGCCGCGTGAACATGGTGCCCGCCCGTGTGGTCGACCGCGACGGCAGCGATGACGCGGTGGTCGAGGCACTCGGCACCCGGCTGCACACGCCCGTCCCCGACGGGGTCACGGCGGGCGACGAGGTCACGCTGACGCTGCGGCCCGAGGCCGTGCGCTGGCACGAGACCGCGGTCGAGCGCCCCAACGTCGTCCCCGTGCGCATCGTGCGGGTGGAGTTCCTCGGCGAGATCGTCGAGTACGAGGCCGAGGTGCTCGCCGGTGGCGAGACGGTCGGCACGATCGTCGGCCGCGGAGCTCCGCTGGCGACACCCCCCGAGGGCGGCAGGGTCTTCCTCGAACTGGTCCCGCACGCCTGCCGCGTGCTGGCCGCATGACGCAACCCGCACCACACCCGAGATCACGCACCTGATGTCAGAGAGGACATTCGGATCATGAAGAGAACACTGGGAGCCGTCGCCGGAGCGGCGGTCGTCGCACTCGCCCTGAGCGGCTGCGGCACGCAGGCCGAGGCGGGCGACGGCGAGAGCTCGCTGAAGGGCGACGCCGCCGCGGCCACGTGCGACGCGGTCGACGTCGGAGCAATCACGCGCTGCGAGAACTTCTACGACGACTACTGGCCCGAGATCGACAAGCAGCTCGACGCCCTCTACGAGCAGGCGAAGGAGGAGGACGGCGGCACCCTGGTCATCTGGGACTGGTACGAGCTGTCGCCCGACGTGATCGCCCAGTTCAACGAGCGCTTCCCCGACATCAAGGTCGAGACGCGGGGCCTCACCTACAACCTGTCGTCGGCGATCATCTCGGCCAAGGCCACCGGGTCGCGCAACACCGACGTCGTCTCCGGCTCGATCACCTCGATGGCCGCGATGTACGACGAGGGCTTCTGGGAGAAGGTCGACTGGCAGAGCTTCGGCGTGCCGGAGGAGTACCTCACCCTCGGTGCCCCCGAGCTCATGCCCGACAGCATCAACGGGTCGCTGCTGCAGTACAACACCGACAAGATCGCGGAGGTCCCGGCGTCGCTCGACGGCCTGCTCGCCCCCGAGTACACCGGCAAGGTGTCGGTCGCCGGCTACAACGCGGTGGTCTTCGCGGGCTACGGCATGGCCGAGGGCGAAGACGCGATGCTCGACCTGATCGACGAGCTGATGTCGTCCGGCACCATGAAGCTGCTCGAAGACCAGGGCGCCCCGCTGTCGAGCGGAGACGTGCCGGTCGCGCTCAACCAGACCCTGTTCAACCCGAACCCGTCGCTGCAGGTGGCGCCGTTCGAGCACTCCGGGGTGTGGGCGCAGTTCTCGGGCGTCAACTCCGACGCGAAGAACAAGCCGGGCGCCGCGCTGTGGACCCTCTGGAACGCGTTCGACCCCGACTGGATCCACCTGCGCATGACCGACGAGCGTTTCGCCAGCACGCAGGTGCCGTTCGCCGGGCTCCCCGCCGTGACCTTCGGCGAGGCCACGGGCCTCATGAAGACGAACGCCGATGCGCTGCTGCTCGGCCTCGACAGCGGTGCCGAGACCGAGACGCAAGACACCCGCGACGACTGGCAGGCCATGATCAACGCGGCCGACAAGGCGCTGAACGGATAACCATGTTCCAGGCACGACGGACCACGGGACGCCGGCGTCCCACCTCGATGACGATCGCGATGGTCGTCTCCGGGATCGTCATCTTCCTCCTGCTCGCGGTGCCGCTGATCGTTCAGGTGATCACCGCGTTCCGTGGTCCGTTCCTGCCCTTCGGGGTCTCGTCCGCCCAGTGGGGCGTCGAGAACTTCGTCACCCTGTGGCAGCTGCGCGAGGACTTCTGGGGCGTGCTCGGCGCGACCGGGGCCTTCGTCGGCGGCTCGACCCTGCTCACGCTGCTGATGGCGTTCGGCCTGGCCTGGGTCACCGTCCGCACCGACGCCCCGTGGCGCCGGCTCATCTCGGTGCTCGTGATCGTGCCGTACATCATCCCGCCGATCGTGAAGGCGCAGGCGTATCTGCTGATGCTGTCGCCCGAGTCGGGTGTGCTGAACCAGCTGCTGCGGCTGCTGCCGTTCGCGAGCGACGTGCCGATCGACCCGTATGCGTTCCCGACGATGATCGTCATCCAGGCGCTCACCAACGTGACCTTCCCGTACCTGATGATCGTGCCGATCCTGACGAACATGGACGGGTCGCTCGAGGAGTCGGCGCGGGTGTCGGGCGCGTCATGGCCGCAGACCCTGCGGCGGGTGACGCTGCCGATGCTGTGGCCCGGGCTGCTCGGGGTCACGGTGCTGACGTTCATCCTCGGCCTCGGCAGCCTGGAGGTGCCGCTGCTGTTCGGCCAGGAGTCGGGGCGCAGCATCTTCGCCCTGAAGCTGTGGACGCTGATCAGCTCGAAGGCGGGGGAGCTGCCGCAGTACGGCCTCGCCGCCGCGTGGGGCCTGGTGTTCCTGGTGATCACCACGATCGCGTTCGCGGTGTACCTGCGGGCGACCAGGAACGCAGAGCGCCGCGCCTCCGTGTCGGGCAAGGGCTTCCGGCCGTCGACCATGCGGATGGGGCCGTGGAAGATCCCGGTCATGGTGCTGGTGGCCGTGTTCGTGCTGCTGACCGCGGTGCTGCCGCTGCTCGCGCTGCTGTGGGCCGCGATCACCCCGTACCCGGTGGCGTTCTCGATCGACGCGATGCTGAGCCGCACCGACTTCGGGGCGTTCGGGGTGGTGCTCGCCGACTCCGAGTTCTGGGTGTCGCTCGGGCGCACGGTGCTCATCGCGGGCGGCAGCGCCACGATCGCGGTGGTCTTCGCGACCGTGCTCGCGTACGGCATCGCCCGCAGCAAGAAGACCGGGTGGGTGAAGGCGCTCGACCTGTTCGCGTCGTCGTCGGTCGCGATCCCCGCGACCATCGCCGGCTTCGCGATGTTCCTCACCTTCATGGTGCTGAATCCCTACATCCCGCTCGCCGGGACGCTGTTCGCGCTCGTGATCGCCTACTCGTACCGGGTGTCGATCGCGTACCGCTCGTCGTACAGCGCGACGCTGCAGATCAGGCCCGAGCTGGAGGAGGCGGCGCTCACCAGCGGGGCCAGCAGGTTCCAGGGGTTCCGCCGCATCATCGCGCCGCTGCTGATGCCGACCGTGATGGCCGTGTGGATCCAGATGTTCATCCTCGGCACGAACGAGTTCACGCTGCCGGCGTTCCTGGCGACGCCGTCGTCTCGTCCGCTGTCGATGTACATCTACGCCATGATCAACCCGCGGTCCGCGCAGCTCTACGCACCCGATCAGGGTGCCGCGATGGCACTGATCTTCACCCTCATGGTGTTCGCGATCGGCTACGGCCTGCAGTGGGCGCTGTCGCGCCGAGCGATCGGCCGCACCCGCAAGACCGTCGCCGCCGGTCTCCCCGACCTCGCCGCCGCCGCACCCGCCCCCGCCGATTCCGCCACCGTGACCCTCGCCGTGCAGTCCCGTCGCCGCTGAGTGGGCGGTATAGGCGGGTCGGTCGCGTCGGCTGTCTCCTGGACGATCGGTCTTGCCGCCCTCCTCGGATGGCGGAGGGCGTGACTCCGAAAGAGGACGGGTCGAGTACCGCGGCCGCGTATCGGCCCGGCCTTCCGGGCATCGAGTTCGTGCTTAGTGCCGGAATACTGCTGAGCCTGCATCGACGAGCTCCTGCGGTTTGACGGGGAACTCTCTGTGGCGTCAGCCTCTCCTGAAGCCGAGTCCCCCGAACGGCGGACAGACAGGTTCGAATGCGCGTCATAGCTTGAGCTGCGGCGGGTCGGCTGCTCACGGTGAGCGCGATGGATGGAGAAACTGTGCGTGTACATCAGAATCGGCGGATTGCGCTTGGCGCGTGTGTGGCGGTGAGCCTGCTCGCGACCGGGTCGCTGGGCTACATCGCTGGCTCCGCTTCGGCCCGGCCGGCTTCGACCCTCAACGGGACTCTGACGTCCGAGGCCTCGAGCGGCATAGAGGCCGTATCAGTCGGCGGTGAGGCCTCGACTCTGACGGGTGAAGCCGCCGAAGCCTATGAGGAGAACACGACTCCTATCGACCAGACCGACGTGACGTTCGACGAGAACACGGCGTTGTCGAGGGCGGAAGTTGAGGAACGAAAAGACGCACTAGCCGACCACTATTCAGTGGGACAGCCACTGAGCGCTGAGGACCTTGAGTTCATGCGCGCGTACTTGATAGACGCGGAGCCTCCCGCAAGTGCCAGTTCACCCGCGATCGAGGCTGCGGCATACGGCGGTGCCGAAGCCCGCATCGTCCCCGCTGCGTTGTACAACCTCAATCAATCGTTCAACGTGACAAGATCGGGGGCTGGCGCCACAGCGAACGCTAGTGGCCGCATTACTGGTGGTATCAATCTCGTGGATGCCAACTGGGGCGTTTCGTGGACGACCAAGCGCACGGGTGGCAAAGCGCTGACCAAGATCACGAGTTCGGTGAAGGCAGATGCATTCGGGGCGGTGGCTGCTTGGCCGTTTGTCGGACTGATCTACTCGAAGTCTTACAGCGCCACCTCACCAAGCGGGGCGAGTAGTTGGTCGTTCTCCCGGAACGGAAGAGCGACGGGCGCAGTAGCGTACATGCAGATGGATTGTCGGTCTTACGTGTACACCGCCTCCGGGTCGTTTGCGCTGCCGTAAGGAGTACGAAGATGGACGCGTCACTTTTCAGCTGGTCGGGGCTGATCATCAGCTTGCTGGTCGTCGCGGCGATTCTCGCTGTCGCCTTCATTCTCGTGCGCGGCGTTGTTCGTTTCATCCAGCGACGAACTCGGCATCGTGCGAATGGAGGCGCGTTGGACGAGGGGCCGTAGTTCGGTCAACGAATGACGAGGGTGTGGGTGGTGTGTTCAGGCACGCCACCCACGCTTTTGTGCTCGACGCCAAACGCATGGCGCCGACCCCGGGAGCAACAAATCTCAATCCCACAGCTAGCCGCTTGACTTTTGGATCCAGTATCCATTCAATGGAGACAGCGACGACGCGAGAGGAGGGGCCATGCACATCGGGTACGCCGCGATGCTGGAGCAGGTCCAGCCTTCCGCCGTCATCGAGAACTGCATCGCCGCCGAGGCCCACGGGTTCCGCGGCATCATGGCCACGGACCACTTCCAGCCGTGGCTCCCGCGACACCGGGCCTCCGCGCACGTGTGGACCATGCTCGGCGCGATCGGCGCGCACACCACGGGCGACCTGGGTCCCGGCGTCACGACCCCCGGGTTCCGCACGCACCCGGCCGTGGTCGCGCAGGCCGCCGCCACGCTGGCCACCCTGTACCCCGGCCGCGCGTGGCTCGGGGTCGGTTCCGGCGACGCGCTGAACGAGCACATCACGGGCGGCTACTGGCCCGAGCCCGCCGAGCGCATCGACCGCATGTTCGAGGCCGTCGACATCATCCGCAAGCTCTTCACCGCCTCGCTCGCGGGCCGCGACACCCGCCACCGCGGCGAGCACTTCCGCATGGAGTCCACCCGGCTGTGGACCATGCCCCCGACCGCGCCCCCGGTGTTCGTCGCCACGGCGGGCCCCGTCACCGCGCGCCGCGCCGGCCGCAACGCCGACGGCCTCATCACGGTCGCGGCCGAGGTCGAGCGCCTCGCCCCCCTGCTCGCACGCTTCGCGGAGGGCGCGAGGGAGGCCGGGCGCGACGCCGACACCCTGCCGCGCGTGCTCCAGCTGCCGCTGTCGTGGGCGCCGACGGAGGAGCAGGCGCTCGCCCAGGCCCACGCCGAGTGGCCCGTCGCGGCGCTGCGCATGCGGCGAGGCGACGTGCGCTCGCCCTACGACTTCGAGCAGCTCGTGCGCGGCGTGACTCCCGACGACATGCGCGCGTCGATGCTGATCTCCGCCGACCCCGACGTGCATCGCGCGCAGATCCAGCGCTACGCCGACCTCGGCTTCACCCGCATCTACCTGCACAACGTGGGGCCGAACCAGCGGGAGTGGCTCGAGGTCTTCGGGCGCGACGTGCTGCCGAAGGTGCGCGCATGATCGCCCCCGGCCTGCACGTGTTCGCCCTCCCCGGCATGGGCGAGGTGCGCCCGGGCGACGACCTGGTCGGGTTCATCCTCGCCACGGGCGTGGAACTGCTGCACGGCGACATCCTCGTCGTCACCTCGAAGATCGTGTCCAAGGCGGAGGGACGCTACGTGCAGGCCGCCGACCGGGAGGCCGCGATCACCGCGGAGACCGTGCGCCTCGTCGCCTCCCGCACCCACGACGGCCACACCATGCGGATCGTCGAGAACCGCCTCGGCATGGTCGCCGCGGCGGCCGGAGTCGACGCCAGCAACACCCCCGACGGCTGGGTGCTGCTGCTGCCCGAAGACCCCGACCGCTCCGCCCGCGCGCTCGCCGCGGGGCTGCGTGCCGCGACCGGGGCCGAGGTCGGTGTGCTCCTCAGCGACACCCTCGGGCGGCCCTGGCGCGAAGGACAGACCGACGTCGCGATCGGCGGCGGCGGCGTGCACATGGTCGCCGACCTCCGCGGCACCACCGACCAGGCGGGCAAGGTGCTCAGCGTCACGACCCCGTGCGTCGCAGACGAGCTCGCCGCCGCCGCCGACCTCGTCAAGGGCAAGGCCAGCGGGAACCCGGTCGCCGTCGTGCGCGGCCGCGGCGACCTCGTGGGTCCGCTCGACCTGCCCGGCGCGTCGAGCATCGTGCGCGGCGCCGACCGCGACCTCTTCTGGCTGGGCACCGCCGAGGCGCTCGACCAGGGCTACCGCGACGGCTATGCGGCCGCGCGCGCCGAACTCTCCCCACCCGAACAGAAGGATGCGACATGACACTGACCCTCGGATACAAGGCCAGCGCCGAACAGTTCGACCCGCGCGAGCTGGTCGAGATCTCGGTCGCGGCCGAGGCGCACGGCATGCAGTCCGTGTTCGCGAGCGACCACTTCCAACCCTGGCGGCACACCGGCGGTCACGCGCCGTTCTCGCTCACCTGGATGGCGGCTGTCGGCGAGCGCACGTCGAGCATCCGCATCGGCACCTCCGTGCTCACCCCCACCTTCCGCTACAACCCGGCGGTGCTCGCCCAGGCGTTCGCGAGCCTCGGCTGCCTGTACCCCGACCGGGTGATCCTGGGGGTCGGCTCCGGCGAGGCGCTCAACGAGATCGCCACCGGCTTCCGCGGCGCCGGTGAGCAGGACTGGCCCGAGTTCAAGGAGCGCTACGCCCGCCTGCGCGAGTCGGTGCGGCTCATGCGGGCGCTGTGGTCGGGCGACCGCGTGAGCTTCGACGGCGAGTACTACTCCACGCACGACGCCTCCATCTACGACCGGCCCGAGGGCGGCATCCCCATCTACATCGCCGCGGGCGGCCCGATGGTCGCCCGCTACGCCGGCCGCGCGGGCGACGGCTTCATCTGCACGTCGGGCAAGGGCCAGGAGCTCTACGTCGACCAGCTGCTGCCCGCCGTGAAGGAGGGCCTGGAGCAGTCCGAGCGCTCCTTCGACACGTACGACCGCATGATCGAGATCAAGCTGTCGTACGAGGAGACCAGGGAGGCGGCGCTGGAGAACACCCGGTTCTGGTCGCCGCTGTCGCTGTCGAAGGAGCAGAAGCACGACATCACCGACCCCGTCGAGATGGAGAAGGCCGCCGACGCGCTGCCCCTGGAGGCCATCGCCAAGCGGTGGATCGTCGGCAACGACCCCGACGCCGTCGCCGCCGAGATCCAGCAGTACATCGACTGGGGCTTCAACCACCTCGTCTTCCACGCGCCCGGTCACGATCAGCGCCGGTTCCTGCAGCTGTTCGAGCGCGACATCGCGCCGCGGCTGCGCGGGTGAGGGCGCGGCCATGACGGGCGGTCTGCGTGTCGGGGCGTCACCGCACGCCCCGGCGCCGGAGTGGGTGGTCGTGATCCCGGTGAAGCGGGCGGAATTCGGGAAGACGCGACTGCGGCTCCCGGGCGTCGACCGCGAGCCGCTCGCCAGGGCGATCGCGCTCGACACGGTCGAGGCCGCCGCGCTGTGCCCGCGGGTCGCGGAGGTCGTGGTGGTCACGAGCGACGAGGTCACCGCGGCCGCCCTGCTCCCGGTGCCCCGCGTGCGGATCGTGCGCGACCGCGTCGAGGGGCTGACCGCGGCGATCGCGCAGGGGGTGTCTGCGGCGTCGACGCGGCTCCCGCGGGCCGTGCTGCTCGGCGACCTCCCGGCCCTGCTGCCCGACGAGCTCACCCGGGCGCTCGACTACGCCGCGGCGCACCCGCGGGCCTTCGTGCCCGACGCGGAGGGCACCGGCACCGTGCTCGCGACCGCCCGCGCCGACGTACCGCTGCGGCCCTGCTTCGGCGACGACTCGGCCGCCGCGCACCGCGCTGCCGGGTTCGCCGAGGTGGGGTTCCCCGTGCTGAGCGGGCTGCGCCGCGACCTCGACCACGCCGATCACCTCCGAGCCGCCCGACGGTGCGGTCTCGGTCCGCGCACGGCGGCGCTCCTCGCCCCACGTCTCGTGCTGGCATCATGACCGGGCCGGAGGACCCCGTCCCGTCCGGCGTCGGTGCCGGGCGGGCTGAGCCCGTCTCGTCTGCGACCCCGTCGGCGCGCGGGGCCACGCTCGCCGGAGCGGCCGCCTCGACCGACGTCGAACCCGGGCCCGAGGCCGCCCCGCGGATCGTCGTGCTCGCCGGGGGCGTCGGCGGCGCGAAGTTCACGGTGGGGGTGCGCGAGGCCGCACGGCGATGCTGGCCGGACGGCGCCGGGGGCACGCGCGCCCGGATCACCGTGATCGCGAACACCGGCGACGACCTGTGGCTGAGCGGCCTGCGACTCCAGCCCGACGTCGACTCGATGGTCTACGCACTCGCCGGGGTCAACGACACCGCGCGGGGCTGGGGCCGGGCGGGCGAATCCGAACGCACCGCCGCCGAGCTGCACGCCTGGGGTGCCGGGTGGCCGTGGTTCACGCTCGGCGACCTCGACCTCGGCACGCACATCGCCCGCACCGGGTGGCTGCACGAGGGCGCGACCGTGACCGAGGTCGTCGCGCGGCTCGCGTCGCGCTGGCCGCTCGGGGTCGCGCTGCTGCCGATGACCGACACCGAGGTCGACACGCACGTGGACACGGCCCTCGGGCGCATGCACTTCCAGGAGTGGTGGACGCGCCACCGGGCGACCGTCCCCGCGCAGCGCTTCGACAACCCGCGGATCGAGCGCGCGATCCCGGCGCCGGGCGTGGCCGAGGCCATCGCCGCGGCCGACGCCGTGCTCTTCGCCCCGTCGAACCCCGTGGTGTCGCTCGGGCCCATCCTGGCCGTGCCCGGGCTCGCCGCGGCCGTGCGGGCGGCCTCCGGTCGGGTGGTGGGGGTGTCGCCGATCATCGCGGGATCCCCCGTGCGAGGCATGGCCGATGCGTGCCTGGCCGCGGTCGGCCTTCCCCCCACGGCCGATGCGGTCGGACGGCACTACGGCCCCCGCGCCACGGGTGGCCTGCTCGACGCGTGGCTGATCGCCGAGGAAGACGCCCCTCTCGCGCCCGACCTCGAGGCGCGGGGGCTGCCCGCGCCCGTGCACCCGCTGTGGATGCGCGACCTCGACACCGCCGCCGCCCTCGCCGCGGCCGCTCTCGGGGAGGCACTCGGGGAATCACCCGGCTTATTTCCGGCCGTGCCGCGAGAGGCGCAGCGGCCCCGGCCCTAGCCTGGAGGCGCAGTCCCCGAGGCGAGGAGAGCGGCCATGAGCGAAGCGACCGAGACCACCGAAGTCCGTCACCCCGACGACGGCAGGAGACGGATCGTGAAGGTCGTCGGCGTGCTGGGCATCGTCGGCGGCATCGTGCTGATCGTCGCCGGCATCGTCGTCTGGATCATGGTGTCGTCGCAGCTGCGGGCGGAGAACATCACGATCCCCGACGACGCGATGGCCTTCCAGGGGCAGACGGTCGCCGGACCGCTCACCGCCTACGTGCAGGCCGACATCATCCAGCACCACGCGCTCGAGGCGTCCGACGGCAAGACCTACGCGGAGCTCGCGATGGACGACCCGGTGCGGGCCACCCTGATGAACGCCTCGTTCCTGCGGGCGTCCCTGTTCACCTCCGTGGTGTCGTTCGGCGTCGCGGCGTTCGCGATGGGCATCGGCGTGCTGTCGATCCTGTTCGGCTGGGCCCTGCGCTCGCTGGCGGTCCTCCGCCCGCGCTCCGCCTGAGCACACGCACGCGCGGGGTCACCGCAGCACGGCGGGCTCGGGGTCGAACACGATCAGCGGGCGGCCGCTGCCCGCGCGGGACAGCACCTGCGCGTCGACCTGCCAGACGCGGGCGATGAGCTCCCGCGTCAGCACGTCGCCCGGGGTTCCCGCGGCCTGAACCCGTCCGTCCGCGATCACCACGATGCGGTCGGCGAAGGCGGCGGCGTGGTTGAGGTCGTGCAGTGCGGCGAGCACGGTCATGCCGTCGTCGGCGAGGTGACGGAGCAGTGCGAGCGCGTCGAGCTGGGCGCGGATGTCGAGGTGATTGGTCGGCTCGTCGCACAGCAGCAGCGACGGGCGCTGGGCGAGCGCCCTGGCGAGGTTCACGCGCTGGCGCTCGCCGCCGGAGAGCGTCGCGGCGTCGCGGTCGGCGACGGCGAGGGCCCCCGCGCGGACGAGGGCGTCGTGCACGGCCGCGGCGTCGCCCTCCTCGCCGTCGAAGGACAGCCATCCGCGGTGGGGCAGCAGCCCGAGCGCCACGATGTCGCGTCCGGTCAGCCCCTCGGCCGCCGACCACTCCTGCTCGACCAGGGCCACGCGTTGCGCACGGGCGCGGCGGCGCAGGTCGGGCAGCGACACCCCGTCGAGCGCGAGAGCCTCCACCTCGCCGCGGAGGGTGCCGGCGATCAGGCGCAGCAGCGTGCTCTTGCCGGAGCCGTTGGGGCCGAGAAGCGCCGTGACCGCACCGCCGGGCGCCGTGAGGGACAGGTCGTCGAGGATCGCCCGGTCGCCGTGGCCGAACCGGAGCCGCCGCGCGTCGAGGCCGTCGGTCGCCGGGCTCACGAGCGTGCCGTCCGTGGGCGCTGACGCGGAGCGGATGCGGGTCCGGCGCTCGGCGCGCTCAGCCCACCAGTCGCCCCGCTCATGCCCTGGCCTTCCGCATGCGCAGCATCAGGGCGGCGAACACGGGCCCGCCGATCAGCGCCGTGACGATGCCGACCGGCAGCTCGCGTGGATCGAACACGGTGCGGGCGATCGTGTCGGCCCAGATGAGGAACACGGCCCCCGCCAGGAACGACACCGGCAGCAGCACCCGGTGCCGTGAGCCGACGACCGCCCGCACCGCGTGGGGCAGGATCAGCCCGACGAAGCCGATCGATCCGCTCACGGCGACCAGGGCCCCGGTGAGCAGTGCCGTGCAGACGAACAGCAGCACGCGCAGCCGGGTGACCGGCAGGCCGAGCGCCTCGGCGGCCGTGTCGCCGAGCACGAGGCTGTCGAGCGGGCGGGCGGCCGCCAGCAGCGGCACGGCGCACACGAGCGCGGCGGTCCCGGCCAGCGCGACCGAGGACCAGTCGGCGCCGCCGAGGGAGCCGAGCAGCCAGCTGAGGATCTCGCGGTAGCTGTCGGTCGTCGCGCTCCAGAAGATCACGAGGCTGGTCAGCGCGCCGAGCACCGCCGACACGGCGAGTCCGGCCAGCACCACCGCGGTCGCGGACGAGGCGCCGGCGGCCCTGGCCAGCCCGAGGGTGAGCGCCAGGGCGAGCAGTGCCCCGGCGAACGCCGCGAACGGCAGGGCCACGGCGGCGCCGAGCACGATCACGATCACGGCGCCGGTGGACGCTCCCGACGACAAGCCGAGCAGATACGGGTCGGCGAGGGGGTTGCGGGTGAGGGCCTGCATGACCGCGCCGCACAGCGCGAGGCCGCCACCGACCGCCGCGGCCGTGAGCACGCGGGGCACCCGTCCCTCCCACACGATCGCGTCGCGGATCGGACTCAGCCCGCTCGCGGCCCCGGTCAGGTGCGACCACGCGCTCGCCAGCAGCTCGGACGGCGTGATGTCGGCGGGACCGATGGCGACCGCGGCCACGACCGACCCCGCGAGCGCGAGCAGCAGCACCGCGGTCGCCGATGCCGTGCGCCCCCGTCGCCGTGCCGGGCGGACGACCGCGGC
>NZ_SSDQ01000003.1:0-358 GCF_004794315.1 Microbacterium sp. PF5
CCTCTGGAAGGAAGCCAGTTTACGGCTTTGGGGGTATTACACGACCGTGATCGCGTGGTCGTGGGTGAGCGTCTGCCAAGGCAGCCCCGTCACCAGCGCACGCAATTGCTCGGGATTGAGCGCCGTGGCGATCGCCTGGTCGCCGTTCGTCCAGATGAAGCGCCCCTTGTTGAGGCGCCGCGCGGCCAGCCAGATGCCGAAGCCGTCGTAGACCAGCACCTTCATGCGCGTCGAACTCTTATTGGCAAACAGGTAGGCGTGGTGGGGGCGTGCCGCGCCGAACACCTTGACGACCCGCGCGAGGATCGTTTCGGTACCGGCGCGCATGTCCAGCGGCTCCACGGCCAACCAGATCGCG
>NZ_SSDQ01000152.1:0-5947 GCF_004794315.1 Microbacterium sp. PF5
CGGTCGCCCGGATGCAGCCCGGCGTGCGCTACCTGCTCGGCCCCGGCGGCACCACGGCCGAGATCGCGCGGCAGCTCGGCCTCGACGGCACGCCCCTCGGGGTCGACGTCGTGCTCGACGGGCGGCTCCTCGTCCGCGGCGCGAGCGAACGGCAGCTGCGGGACGAACTCGCGCTCGGCGCCGCGCAGGCCGTGGTGACCGTGATCGGCGGACAAGGGTTCCTGCTCGGCCGAGGCAACCAGCAGCTCTCCGCGGCCGTGCTCCGTGCGCTCGGCGACGACCCCCTGCTGGTCGTCGCGCCCGAGCAGAAGCTCGTCGACCTGCACGGCCGGCCCCTGCTCGTCGACACGGGCGATCCCGTGCTCGACGCCCGGCTCGCCGGGCACATCCGCGTCGTCACCGGCGTCGGCACGAGCAGTCTCTACCCTGTGACCGCACCCGAACTCTCCCCCGTCTGACCCCCGAAAGGACCCCCCATGCGACTCCAGAACAAGAAGGCCATCGTCACCGGCGGCGCGGGCGGCATCGGCCGTGCCACCTGCCTCGCGCTCGCGGCGGAGGGGGCCGCCGTCGCCGTGGTCGACCTGAACGCCGAGGCGGCCGAGGCCGTGGCCGCCGAGATCCGCGATGCCGGTGGCACGGCGGTCGCGGTCGCCGCCGACGTGTCCCGCGAGCCCGACATCGAGCGGGTCGTCGCGACCGCCGTGCAGGAGTTCGGCGGGGTCGACGTGGTGTTCAACAACGCCGGCATCATCCGCCGCCAGACCGCGGTCGAGATCGAGGTCGACGAGTGGGACCTTGTGTTCGGCGTGAACGTGCGCGCCATCTTCCTCATGTGCAAGCACGTCGTGCCGATCATGGAGGCCGCGGGCGGTGGCTCGATCGTCAACACCGGTTCGGGCTGGGGTCTGAAGGGCGGCGGCCGCGCCCTGTCGTACTGCGCGTCCAAGGGCGCCGTGGTGAACATGACCCGTGCGCTCGCGATCGACCACGGGCCCGCCGGCATCCGCGTGAACTCGGTCAACCCGGGCGACGTGAACACGGGCATGCTGCGGGACGAGGCGCGCCAGCTCGCGCAGGACGCGGACTCCTTCCTGGCCGAGGCCGCCGACCGCCCGCTGCGCCGCATGGGCGAGCCCGAGGAGGTCGCGCAGGCCGTGGTGTGGCTCGCGAGCGACGACTCCTCCTACGTCACGGGCGCAGCCCTCGTGGTCGACGGCGGCGGCATCGCCTGAGCGCCGGGAGGGCGTCGGAGGCGCGGGGTCGGCACCCAGGCGACTCGCGTAAAATCGGCACAATGACCGATGCCCCCGACGCCACCCCCGACCTGGGCCCCGGCATCGACCCCGACGACCTCGCCACGACGCTGCGGGTGCTCCGCGAGCTGCACACGATCGACAACGAGCACCCCGACTTCATCGCCGTGCGCCAGGCGACCGCCGCGATGTTCAAAGACGTCAAGCGCGTGCGCCGCAAGCAGATCCGCGATGCGATCGCCGAGGCCGACAAGGCCGTGGTCGCCCGCACCGCCACGGGTGCTCCCGACCGCATCGACGACGAGACCCGCGGCAACGACCTCGCGTCGAGCGTGGTCGACGCCCCGATCGCGGGGGAGCTGCTCAAGCCGCGCAACTGCTACATCTGCAAGCAGCCGTACACGCTCGTCGACGCGTTCTACCACCAGCTGTGCCCGGACTGCGCGCGCTTCAGCCACGGCAAGCGCAACGCCCGCACCGACCTCACCGGCAAGCGCGCCCTGCTCACGGGCGGTCGCGCCAAGATCGGCATGCACATCGCGCTGCGGCTGCTGCGCGACGGGGCGCACACGACCATCACGACCCGGTTCCCGCGCGATGCCGTGCGCCGCTTCTCGGCCCTGCCCGACGCTAGCGACTGGCTGCACCGCCTGCGCGTGGTCGGCATCGACCTGCGCGACCCCGCCCAGGTGATCGGGCTCGCCGACTCGGTCGCCGCTCAGGGCCCGCTCGACATCCTCATCAACAACGCCGCGCAGACCGTGCGCCGCTCACCGGGCGCGTACTCGCTGCTCGCCGACGCGGAGCTGCAGCCCCTGCCCGACGGGCCGCTGCCGGAGATGGAGACCTTCGGCCACACCGCCGATCCGCATCCGCAGGCGCTGCAGGCATCGGTGGATGCGCACCCGCTGCTGTCGGTCGCGGCGCTCGGCGGCACGGTCGCGGAGCAGGGCGGGCAGGCGCTCACGGCCGAAGACCTCGCCCGGCTCGCGATGGCCCCCGGCTCGTCGTCGCTGGAGAAGCACGCGGACGGCACGGCGATCGACGCGGGCGGGCTCGTGCCCGACGTGAACCGCGTCAACAGCTGGGTGCAGTCGGTCGACCAGGTGGATCCGCTGGAGATGCTGGAGGTGCAGCTCGCCAACACGACGGCGCCGTTCCTGCTGATCAGCCGTCTGCGCGCTTCGATGGCCGCGTCGTCCGCGCACCGGAAGTACGTGGTGAACGTGTCGGCGATGGAGGGGCAGTTCTCCCGCCGCTACAAGGGACCGGGCCATCCGCACACGAACATGGCGAAGGCCGCGCTGAACATGCTCACCCGCACCAGCGCGGGGGAGATGCTCGAGAAGGACGGCATCCTCATGACCGCCGTCGACACCGGCTGGATCACCGACGAGCGTCCGCATTACACGAAGGTCCGGCTGGCCGAAGAGGGCTTCCACGCGCCGCTCGACCTGGTCGACGGCGCCGCCCGCGTGTACGACCCGATCGTGCGCGGCGAGGCGGGCGAGGACATCCACGGCGTCTTCCTGAAGGACTACGAGCCCAGCCCCTGGTGACCCTCCGGACGGCTCAGGCCCAGATGTCGGAGAGGGCGACGGGGGCGCTCGAGACCGGGCCGTACCCGGTGACGCTGGCGACCGCGCGGAGCTGCGTGTACGCGCCGATCACGGACCGCGGGAGCGTGCTGGCGTAGTAGCCCGACGAGTTCGTCGACTGTCCCGTGTAGATCGTTTCCCAGGCGGAGGCTCCGTCGCCCTGGAAGTCGAACGTCTGCGTCAGATCGGCGGTGCCGGGGCGGGAGAGGGTGACCGTGCCCCAGGCGTAGTTCGCGTCGAGGGCGAAGGCGCTGAGCGTCAGCTCCGGGGTGCCGAGCGAGGCGGCTGCGGCGGGAGCAGCGGCAGAGAACGCGATGACCGGTGCGATCCACGCCGCGTGGACGATCGTGCGGCGGGAGAGAGCACCGCGTTCGCGCGGCTTTTCGGGCATCATGGCGAAACACTATCGTGCAGACGCGGTGCAGCGAGATCGCCGCGGCCCGGCGGTCAGCGCGGGTACGGGAGGGGGAACCACACCGTCACGACGAGGCCGCCCTCCGCGCGCGGCGTCAGCACCAGGGTGCCGCCGTGCGTCTCGGTGATGCGCTGCACGATCGCCAGCCCGAGCCCCGCACCGGCGTGGTCGTCGCGCGTGCGCTCGGACCCGCGCTGGAACGGCTCCACCAGCGTCGCGATCCGGTGCTCCGACAGGCGCTCGCCCGTGTTCTCCACGACGAGCGCGACGGCCTGCGGCATCATGTGCGTGCGCACGGCCACCGCCCCGCCGCTGGGCAGGTTGTGCACGATCGCGTTGAGCACCAGGTTCGTGACGAGCTGGGGCAGCAGGGCGGACGACCCGAGCATCGGCGCGGCGGCCCCACCCACCTCGACCGCGACCCCGCGGCGGTCGGCCAGGGGCAGCAGCGCCTCCACCGCCTCCTCGGCCAGCAGCGACAGGTCGACCAGCTGCCGCGGGAACGTGCGCTGCTCCGCACGGCTGAGCAGCAGCAGCGCCTCGGTCAGCGCGATCGCGCGCGTGTTCACCTCGCGCAGGCGGGCGATCAGCTCCTCCGCGTCGCGGTCGGGGTCGTCGCGGGCGACCTCGAGCAGCGTCTGCGAGATCGCGAGGGGCGTGCGCAGTTCGTGCGAGGCGTTCGCCGCGAACCGCTGCTGCTCGGCCACGTGCGCCTCGAGCTGCTCGAGCATGCCGTCGAACACGTCGGCGAGGTCGCGGAACTCGTCGCGCGGCCCCTCCAGGCGCACCCGATGCGACAGCGACCCCTGGGCGGCGAGGCGGGCGGCGTCGCTGATGCGTTCGAGGGGCGCCAGCATGCGTCCGGCGAGCAGCCAGCCCCCGCCGAGCCCGATCGCGAGCAGGGCCACCATGACCGCGATCGCCACCGGCACGAACGCGCGGATGAGGTCGGAGCGGTTGGGCACGCGGATGTCGGCGATGATCTGCACGTCGGGGATGTACCGCAGCAGGTACAGCGCGACGGCCGCGAGCAGCAGCACCCCGGACACCACGACGATCCCGGCGTAGCTGAGGGTCAGCTTCAGCCGGGCGCTCATCCCCCGGCGCCTAGGCATCAGCGTCCGCCTCGATCCGGTACCCCACGCCGGGAACGGTGCGGATGATGCCGGGCTCGCCCAGACGCTTGCGCAGCGACGACACCGTGATGCGCACGGCGTTCGTGAACGGGTCCGCGTTCTCGTCCCACGCGCGCTCCAGCAGCTCCTCGGCGCTGACCACGCCGCCCTGTGCGTCGACGAGCACCTCGAGCACCGCGAACTGCTTGCGGGTGAGGGCCACGTACCGGTCGTCGCGGTACACCTCGCGGCGGAACGGGTCGAGCCGGAGGCCAGCGACCTCGAGCACGGGCGGCCGGGAGCGCTGGCGGCGGCGGTCGAGGGCCCGCAGGCGCAGCACCAGCTCCCGCAGCTCGAACGGCTTGGTGAGGTAGTCGTCCGCGCCGATCTCGAACCCGGTGGCCTTGTCGTCGAGCCGGTCGGCGGCGGTGAGCATGAGGATCGGGATGCCGCTGCCGGACGCGACGATCCACCGCGCGATGTCGTCGCCGGAGGGGCCGGGCACGTCGCGGTCGAGCACGGCGATGTCGTACGAGTTGATGCTCAACAGTTCCAGAGCGGTGTCGCCGTCGCCCGCGATGTCGGCCGCGATGGCCTCCAGGCGCAGCCCGTCGCGGACGGCCTCGGCGAGGTAGGGCTCGTCCTCGACGATCAGCACACGCATGGCTGTGATCCTACGCACCGCGGTATATCGCGAACGTATGCAAAAGCGCATACGTCCTCGCAACCGCGCGCTTCCTTCACTGGAACCATGAACACCCGCACGAACCCCCGACCACCGCGGTCGCGCCGCCGTCGTCTCGGTGCGGCGCTGCTGGCGCTGGCCCTCGTCGTCCTCGGCGCGCTCGCGGTGCAGCAGTCGCTGGCCGCCGCCTCCGCCGACGCCGGACGGACCGTCCCGTCTCCGGCGCCGACCCCGTTCCCCGATCTGTCTTCCGGCGGCGCGGGGACCGACCACGGCGATGCGGACGGCACGATCGCCGACGGTGACCAGCCGACCGTGTTCGACGTGGAGCGGCCGAGCGTCGGCAACCTCGACCCCGATCTGCTCGCCGCCCTGCAGCGGGCCGCGACCGACGCCGAGGTCGACGGCGTCGGGTTCCGCGTGAACAGCGGCTGGCGTTCGGCCGAGCTGCAGGAGCGGATGCTGCAGGACGCGATCGCCGAGTACGGCTCGGAGGCGGAGGCGCGCCGCTGGGTCGCCACGCCGCAGACCTCCGCGCACGTGTCCGGTGACGCGGTCGACCTGGGACCGCTGCCCGCACTCGATTGGCTGGCGCAGCGCGGCTGGCGCTACGGCCTGTGCCAGACCTATGCGAACGAGTCCTGGCATTACGAGCTGCGCCCCGACGCTGCGGCGGACGGCTGCCCGCAGATGTATGCCGATCCCACCGAAGACCCGAGGATGCGCTCGTGACCCGGGTGACGGCCCGGGGCCTGCGCGACTCCGCCGTCGCCCCTGCTTCCGCGCCCGCGTCTGTCGCGCCCGCGTCCGCGTCTGTCGCGTCCGCGTCTGTCGCGTCCGCGTCTGTCGCGCCCGCGTCTGTCGCGCCCGCGTCTGTC
>NZ_SSDQ01000153.1:0-574 GCF_004794315.1 Microbacterium sp. PF5
CCGACAACGGGACGTTGCCCGTGTTCGTGACCGTGAACGAGTACGCGATCGTGTCGCCCACATCGGTCAGGCCGTTGCCGTTGACATCCACGGGGGCGCCCGCGGTCTTGTCGATCGTCGAACTCGGGGCGGACGCGACAGCCGGGGTGGTCGTGCTGTCGGGGTTGGACGGGACCGGGTCGCCGTTCGGATCCGTCCCCGACGCGGTGGCGATGTTCGCCACCTCACCCGCCTGCTCATCGTCGGCCGTGACCGTGTAGGTCGGTGCGGTGCAGTTCGCGACCTCGCCCGGGGCAAGGGTCGTGACATCACACGTCACCGTCCCGACCTTCGGGTCGCTCACGGCGATGTCGGTCGCCGTCACGGTCCCCGTGTTCGTCACGGTGAAGGTGTAGTCGATCGTGTCGCCCTCATCCGTGATGCCGTTCGCGTTCACATCCACCGGAGCACCGGCGACCTTGTCGAACGACAGTGATGGCACCTGATCGACCGGCGTCACCACCGTGTCGGGCTCAGACGGCACCGGGTCCTCCCCGGAAGGTGTACCCGTCGCGGTCGCGGAGTTCTCGACCCC
>NZ_SSDQ01000154.1:0-15673 GCF_004794315.1 Microbacterium sp. PF5
CCAGTCGGGCACCGCGTCGGGGTGGAATCGCGTCCACACCAGCAGCTCCCGGCACTGGCGGCCCACCATCCCGCTCTACGGGAGAGACAGTCGCCGATCTGGGGAGTCCGGCGGGTGTCACGACCTGTTCGATCGGAGGCCGCAGCGCTGCGCGTCGCGCGGAGTGCTGTCCTTCTAGGCGGACAGTGCCTGGCCCGTCCAGACCAGCGCGACGCGCAGCCTCGCATCGAGCAGCACGGCGTCACCGAGCATGCCCGCGCGCAGCGCGCCGAGACGCGTGTGCCGTCCGACGGCCCTCGCCGGTGTCTCGGTGAGCGCGCGCACCGCCTCGGTCAGGGGCACCCCCGCGCGTACGGCGCGCTGCAGTGCCACATCCTGCGTGAGCGTCGACCCGGCGATCGAGCCCGTGTCGTCGGCGCGCGCCACCCCGTCGAGGACCGTCACGCGAACGGCGCCGAGGTCGTACTGCCCGTCGGCGCTGCCCGCGGCGGCCATGGCGTCGGTGATCAGCGCGACCCTGGTCGGCGCCGCGTCGAACACGAGCTTCACGACAGCGGGGTCGAGGTGGATGTCGTCCGCGATCGCCTCGAGGATCACCCGGTGATCGGCGGCCGCGGCGAGCACGGGGCCAGGGGCGCGGTGGTGGATGCCGTTCATCGCGTTGAACGCGTGGGTGAGGATCGACGCTCCCGCCTCGAACGCCGCGATCGCCATGTCGGCGTCGGCGTCGGTGTGCCCCACGGCGGCCGCCGCTCCGGAGGCGACGATCTGCCGCACGGCGTCCAGCCCACCCGGCAGCTCCGGCGCGATCGTCACCTGGCGCACGGTGCCGCGCCCCGCGTCCAGCAGCCGGGCGACGTCCCGCTCGGAGGGGTGGCGCAGCAGCGACGGCTCGTGCGCGCCGTGGTGGCCGGGGTCGAGGAACGGGCCCTCGAGGTGCGAGCCGAGCACGTCGACGTCGGTCTCGGTGAGGTCGGCGATGGTCGCGACGCTCTCCGCCAGTGCGTCCAGCGTTCCGGTCACCAGCGAGATGACGGCGCGGGTCGTGCCGTGCGCGCGGTGCAGGTCGCGCCCGGTCCGGATCGCGTCGATGCCGTCGTCGTACGCGGCACCGGCGCCGCCGTGGCCGTGGATGTCGATGAAGCCGGGGGTCAGCACGGCGCCGGGACCTGCGACTCCCGCCGCGTCGACCACCTCGTCCGCGGACTCCCACCCCGACCCGGTGCCGCGCGAGACGACGACGCCGTTCTCGATGCGGACCCATCCGTCGTCGGTGACCTCACCGCGGTCGACGATGCGGGCGGAGTGGACAACCAGCGAGCCGGTCGCGGAGGAGTGGGTGGTCAACGTTCGCTCCAGGGGATGTCAGCGGCGGGGTGGAAATCGACCCCCTCAGCCTTCCACAGCGGCGCGAGTCGTCCGACCCGCGCCTGGAACGACTCCCAGCTCCGACCGGCACCCTCGCGCGGGGACCACGCGACCTCGGCCTGGGCCGCCGCGCGGGGGAACACCAGCTGCTCGACCTCGTCGAGCGTGCGGGTGGTCTCCGACCACAGGGGCGCCTCCACGCCGAGGATCGCGGACTCCGGCACGTCGAGCACCGCGGTCGGCTCCCACTCGTAGGCGGAGCGGACGTCGATGATCGCCGCCCACGTGAGCCCCAGCGGGAAGTCCTCGGTGTACTTCATGTCGAGGTAGGTCACGTTCGCGGCGGACATGATCAGCGCGCCACCGCGCTCGACGAAGTGCGCGGCCTCCGCCGCGTGCGTGCCCTCCGGCGTGGTCTTGCCCCAGTACTGTCCGACGGTCCCCTCGGCGATGTTCGCGGCGGAGCCCATCTCGTGCCAGGCGACGGGGGTCTTGCCCTCCGCGACCACGATCGCCGTCGCGCGCTCGGCGAACAGGTCGAAGTCGGCCTGCGGGGTGCCGAGCGACTCGTCGCCGCCGATGTGGATGTACGGACCGGGCGTCATCTCGGCGAGCTCCCGGACGACGTCGCGCACGAAGTCGTAGGTGCGCTCCTCGTGGATGCGCACGCTGGAGTGGCCGACGCCCCATCCGAGATACGTCTCGCCGGCGACCGGGAGCGGCTGCCCGAGCCGCTCGGAGTCGGCGACGAGGGCGTCGTTCAGCACCGGCTCCTCGACGAGCTCCGGATAGGCGACGCCGATCGCGTGCGTGTGTCCCGGCAGGTCGATCTCGGGGATCACGATCATGTGCCGCGTCGCGGCGTAGGCGACGATCTCGCGGTAGTCGTCCTTCGTGTAGAAGCCGCCGGGGTGACCGTCGACCGAGGTCGTGGCCGCACGCTCGGTCAGCAGCGGCCAGGCGTCGATGTGCACCCGCCAGCCCTGGTCGTCGCTCAGGTGCAGGTGGAGGTGGTTGTACTTCAGGGCGCTCGTGCTGTCGATGAAGCGCTTCACGTCGTCGACGCCGAAGAAGTGGCGCGCCACGTCGAGCATCACGCCCCGGCGCGCGAACCGCGGGGCGTCGGCGATCTCCACGTGCGGCAGCGCCCAGCCTCCGGCGTCCTCGCGCAGCAGCTGCAGCAGCGTCTGGACGCCGTAGAACAGCCCGGCCTCGTCGGCGCCGGTGACCACCGCGCGGTCGTCGATCCGCAGCGTGTACCCCTCGGCAGCCGCGACACCGCTGTCGAGGCGCAGCTCGATGTCGGCCGGCCCTTCGGCGGCCGTTTCCAGCCGCAGGCCGGTGCGGCGCTCGACCGCGGCGGCGAGCTGCGCGGCGGCGGGGGAGGAGCCCTGGATGCGGGACGTGGAGGTGATCGCGAGGCGGCCGTCGCCGACGGTGGCGGAGGCGGGGGCGGGCACGAGGGGGAGCTCGAGAGGAAGGACCATGAACAAAACCTACCGGCCGCGGACGCCCGGGGGAACAGCGGAATCGAAACGATTCTGCGTGGCCGGTCGGGCACCCGCCGGCAGCGCGCTGTCCCGCTCCGCTGATCCGCTATGCTCGTAATCGTCGCGACTGGCGTCTGGGTGGACTACCACCGGGGAGCGACTGACCACGGAATTCGACCGCGCGCCTGGGCCGATGCGAACACCCCTCGAATCCGTCGTCAAAGGAGCACGTCATGACCGACCGTTACTTCAACGCCCCGCTCGCCGAGGTCGACCCGGAGATCGCCCAGGTCCTCGACCGCGAGCTGAAGCGTCAGCAGACCTTCCTCGAGATGATCGCCTCGGAGAACTTCGTCCCCGTCTCGGTGCTGCAGTCGCAGGGCTCCGTGCTGACCAACAAGTACGCCGAGGGCTACCCGGGCCGCCGCTACTACGGCGGGTGCGAAGAGGTCGACGTCGCCGAGTCGCTCGCGATCGAGCGGGCCAAGAGCCTCTTCGGTGCCGAGTTCGCCAACGTCCAGCCGCACTCCGGCGCTTCCGCCAACGCGGCCGTGCTGCACGCGATCGCCCGCCCCGGCGACACGCTCCTGGGCCTCTCGCTCGACCAGGGCGGGCACCTCACGCACGGCATGAAGATCAACTTCTCCGGCCGCCTGTACGACATCGTCGCCTACGGCGTGAACCCCGAGACCTCGACCATCGACATGGACGAGGTGCGTCGCCTCGCGCTCGAGCACAAGCCGAAGGTGATCATCGCCGGCTGGTCGGCGTACCCGCGCACGATGGACTTCGCGGCCTTCCGGGCGATCGCCGACGAGGTCGGTGCCGTGCTGTGGGTCGACATGGCGCACTTCGCCGGCCTCGTCGCCGCGGGTCTGCACCCCAACCCGGTCCCGCACGCGCACGTCGTCTCCTCGACCGTGCACAAGACGATCGGCGGCCCGCGCTCCGGCTTCATCCTGACGAACGACGCCGACATCGCCAAGAAGATCAACAGCGCGGTGTTCCCGGGCCAGCAGGGCGGTCCGCTCATGCACGTGATCGCCGCCAAGGCCACCGCGTTCAAGCTCGCCGGCACCCCCGAGTTCAAGGAGCGGCAGGAGCGCGTGCTCCGCGGCGCCGCCCTCATCGCCGAGCGCCTGTCGCAGCAGGACGTGCAGGACGCGGGCATCGCCGTGCGCTCCGGCGGCACCGACGTGCACCTCGTGCTGGTCGACCTGCGCGACGCGGAGATCGACGGCAAGCAGGCGGAAGACCTCCTGCACGACATCCACATCACCGTGAACCGCAACGCCGTGCCGAACGACCCGCGTCCGCCGATGGTGACCTCGGGCCTGCGCATCGGCACCCCGGCGCTCGCGACGCGCGGCTTCGGCGACGCGGAGTTCACCGAGGTGGCCGACATCATCGCGCTCGCGCTGCTGCCCGGCGCCGACGTGGAGGCCCTGCGCGCCCGTGTGGACGCGCTCGCCGCCGCCTTCCCGCTCTACCCCGACCTGCAGCAGTAGTCCCTCGCGCCGAGCGCACCGGATCCTGCCGAGTGCACGGCCTGCTCACGCGAGCGGGGCGTGCACTCGCCGGGAAGCCCTGCACCCGGCGGGAGGGGAGAGAAGAAGAGGAATCACATGACCGCGAAGATCCTGGACGGGAAGGCCGCCGCGGCCGAGATCCGGGCCGAGCTGACCGAGCGGGTCGCCGCACTGAAGGAGCGCGGGATCACGCCGGGCATCGCGACCGTGCTCGTCGGTGCCGACCCGGCCTCGCAGCTGTACGTCGGCATGAAGCACCGGCAGTCCGAGGCGATCGGCATGAACTCGATCCAGCGCGAGCTGCCCGCCGACGCGACCCAGGAGGACGTCGAGGCGCTGATCGACGAGCTCAACGCCGACCCCGCCTGCCACGGCTACATCGTGCAGCTCCCGCTGCCGAAGCACCTCGACACCGACGCCATCCTGGAGCGGATCGACCCCGCGAAGGACGCCGACGGCCTGCACCCGACCAACCTCGGCCGGCTCGTGCTCAACGTCAACGCGCCCATCCACACGCCGCTGCCGTGCACGCCGCGCGGGGTGATCGAGCTGCTGCTGCGCAACGACTACGACCTGAAGGGGAAGCACGTGGTGGTGGTCGGCCGCGGCGTCACGATCGGCCGCTCGATCGGGCTGCTGCTGACCCGCCGCGACCTCAACGCCACCGTCACGCTCACCCACACCGGCACGGTCGACATGCCGCGCTACCTTCGGGAGGCCGACGTGATCGTGGCCGCCGCGGGCGTGAAGCACCTCATCCGCGCCGAGGACGTGAAGCCGGGCGCCGCCGTGCTCGATGTGGGCGTGACCCGCGAGACCGACCCGGAGACGGGCAAGAGCCTGGTGTTCGGCGATGTCGCGCCCGATGTGGCGGAGGTCGCCGGCTACCTGTCGCCCAACCCCGGCGGCGTCGGACCGATGACGGTGGCGCTGCTCATGACCAACGTGGTCGAAGCCGCCGAGCGCGCGGTCTGACACCGACGGCCCGTCACCGCGGGATCGAGAAGGCGCCCCACCCGGCCGGGAGGGGCGCCTTTTCCATCCCGCGGCGGGACGAGGCGGTGCGAGGAGACGGTGCAGGCGGGAGGAGACGGGGCTCAGCGACCGTGCAGCGAGCTCTCGACGCCGCTGATGCGCGCCTGCTCGTCGAAACGGAACGTCGCGGTGCCGCTCGTGTCGACCACGGTCGCACCGGAGAACGCCTCGTCGGTCCACGTGAGCGTCCAGCCGGCCAGACGGGCGAGGTCCCACACCGACGTCCGGGCGTCGGGCAGCGCCGCGCCGGAGAGCACGCGGGGGAGCGCGACCACGGCGTCGGCCACCGTGAGCGGCGCCAGCGGTGCGTCGAGGAGGAACACCGCGCGCGTGCCGCCGTCGACCGGCGCGGAGTAGTACGGGGAGCGCCCGGTCAGCTCGACCGCGACCCCGCCGATCGTGTGCGCCGCCTGCGCGATCCAGTCCGCGTCGCCCGAGGCCTCGGCCGGGAACGGCACCTCGGGGGAGGTCAGCTCGGCGACCCCGTGCTCGGTGCCGTACGCGCGCAGCTGGGCCGCGACACCCTGGGGGTCGCCCTGCGGGTGCGCCCACGCCCACAGCAGCGAGCGCGGCCCCGGGGCGATCGTCGCGATCAGGTGGGCGCGGGTCACCAGCTGCCGCGTGGGATCCGCGTTCGCCGTGAACGCGAGCGTGCCCGCAGTCAGGTCGGCATCCCAGCGGTGCTCGCCGAGCGCATCGGCAGCCGCGGAGAGGGCGTCCTGGCGGAGCGCGGTGAACAGGGCGGCACGGTCGGCGAGCGGCTGGAGGGCGGCGAAGGTCATGCCCCCAGTCTCCCCGTGATTGCTATGAATCCGCCACCTCGGCGCGGGCCGGGGCGACCGCTGCCGCCGGCCGTCCCATCCGCCAGACGCTGGGGACCGCGAGCGTCGCGAGGGCGATCGTGCCGTACACCGCGCCGGACGCGATCAGCACGGTGGCCGGATCGGCCTGGGTGATCAGCCAGCCGTACACGAGCGTGCCGATCGGCATCACCACGAAGCTGCCCAGCATGTCGTAGCTGGCGACGCGCGAGAGCTTCTCGCCGGGCACGTTCTCCATCATCGCGAGGTTCCAGCCCGTCGCGAACACCTCGGCTCCGGCCCCCGCGAGGAACGCGGCCATCGCCAGCAGCACCACCCCGGGATGCACGCCGAGCACGGTGAGCGGGATCGCGAACGCGGCCATCCCGATCATCCCGTAGCGCAGCGGACGCCGCAGCGGCACCCACATCAGCAGCAGCGTCATCAGCAGCACGCCGACGCCCTCCGCGCTGAGCACCCACCCCCAGCCGGTGATGCCGAGCCGGTCGTCGTTCTTCGCGATGTAGGGCCCCACCACCCCCCACGCCCCGACGTGGATCGCGTTCATGATCATGAAGGCCAGCACGATGGTCCACAGCCAACTGCGGCTCCAGAACTCGTGCCACCCGATCCGCAGGTCGTGGAACATCGTGGTGCCGCCCTCCGCGGCGGGCGGAGGCAGCTTCACGAGCGCGAGGACCGGGATCGCGACCAGCCAGCCCGCAGCCTGCACCACCATGGCCCACGCGGGGCCGGCGGCCGCGACCACGACACCCGCGATCACCGGTCCGCCGATCGTGACGGCCGACCGCACGAACGACAGCATCGCGTTCGCCTGCTGCAGGTGCTCCGGGGTGGTCAGCTGCGGGATGATTCCCTGCATCGCCGGGAGCACGAACGCGGTGGAGGCGCCGTTGACCACCGACAGGATCGCCAGCAGGGGGACCGTCGCGGTGCCGGTGAAGAGCAGGGCGGCCATCGCGCCGATCGACAGGATGTCGACGACGTAGCAGGACTGGATGATGAGCGCGCGCGGCAGGCGGTCGGCGATGACCCCGCCGAACAGCACGAACACGATGTTGCTGACGGTGAACGCGGCCAGCACGATCGACAGCGACCGGGCGTCGTTGTCGATCTCCAGCACCGCGAAGGCCAGCGCGATCGACGACATCGAGCCGGTGATCATCGTGATCGCGCGCGCCAGGAAGAACCAGCGGAAGTTGCGGTCCTGCATCGCCGCGAGACCGCGGATCATCGGGACGCCTCGCTGCTGTGCACCGAGTCATCCTGCCACGGATCACGCGGCGCGGCGGGTCAGTAGCTGGAGCGCGGTGTGCCGTCCGTGCCGATGAAGCGCGTGGCCAGAGCCTCGGACGCCCGGGCGAGCAGCGCCACGTCGGCGCCCACCGCCACGAAGTCCGCGCCCGCCGCGAGGTAGGCGTCGGCCGCGGCGGGGTCGAACGCGTTCACGCCCACCGGCTTCCCGGCGTCGTGCACGGCCGCGAACACCCGCTCCACCGCGGCGACCACGTCGGGATGCGTCTGCTGGCCGAGCAGCCCCATCGACGCGGACAGGTCGGACGGGCCGACGAACACGGCATCGACGCCGTCGACCGCCGCGATGTCGGCCGCGGCCTCCACCCCCGCGGTCGTCTCGATCTGCACCGTGAGCGAGGTGTGCTGCGCCGACTCCTGCAGGTAGCGCTCGACGCGGTTCCACCGGGCGCTGCGGGCCAGGGCGCTGCCGACGCCGCGCACCCCCTCCGGCGGGTAGCGGGTCGCGGACACGGCGGCGCGGGCCTCCTCAGCGGACGAGACCATCGGCACGATCAGATTCTGCGCGCCGAGGTCGAGGATCTGCTTCAGCGCGACCGCATCGTTGAAGGGGGCTCGCACGAGCGGGGTGACCGGGTACGCCGCGACCGCCTGGAGCTGGAGGAGCACCGACTCGAGCGTGTTGGCGGAGTGCTCCATGTCGATCAGGAGCCAGTCCAGGCCGGAGCCCGCCGCCACCTCGGCGAGCAGCGGGCTGCCGGAGCACACCCACATCCCCACGAACGGCCGGTCGGACTCCGCGAGCTGTGCGCGGAACGACGGGGCTAGACGAAGCGGCATGTGATGGTTCCCATCGGTCCGTAGTCGCACAGCACCTCGTCGCCGCGCGACACCCACATCGGGCGCGTGAACGATCCTGCCAGGATGATCTCGCCAGGCTCCAGCCGCGCGCCGTGCTGGTGGAACTTGTTCGCGAGCCACGCGACGCCGGTGGCGGGGTGCCCGAGGACGCCGGCGGCCACGCCCGTCTCCTCGATCTCGCCGTTGCGCGACAGCACACCGGGCACCCAGCGCAGATCGATCTCATCGGGGCGCTTGCGCACGGTCCCCAGCACCATCGCCCCGTAGGCGGCGTTGTCGCTGATCGTGTCGACGATCGTGCGGCCCTCCAGCTCGATGTGCGAGTTGAGCACCTCCAGCGCGGGGACCGCGTAGTCGATCGCGGCCAGGGCGTCGTCCAGCGTGCAGTCCGGACCCTCCAGGGGTTCCTTCAGCACGAAGGCGAGCTCGACCTCGATGCGCACGTTCGAGAAGTGCGCGGTCGGGATCTCGGCGCCGGACTCGTAGACGGTGTCGTCGAACATGACGCCGTAGTCGGGCTCGGTGATGCCCGTCGCCTGCTGCATGGCCTTCGAGGTCAGCCCGATCTTGCGGCCCACCAGCCGGCGCCCCGCCGCGACCTGCGAGTCGCGCCACACACCCTGGATCGCGTACGAGTCCTCGACGGTGGCCTCCGGATACCGCGCGGTGATGCGCGGGATCACGCCGTGCGTGCGGTCGGCCTCGGCGAGCTCCGCCGCGATCTGCGCGATCGTCTCCTCAGACAGCATCCGTGCCCCCTAGAGCTGGTGGCCCAGCTTGTACTCGCCCTGCTTGTACTCGGGCATCGAGCCCTCGCCCTCGTCGGCGCGCGTGTACGAGAAGCCGTCGGCGCCGATCGTCACCGCCATCTCGCTGGAGTCCGTGCGGGCGACGACCGGCTGCGGGTTGCCGTCGAGGTCGAGCACGAGCGACGCGTCGGTGTACCAGGACGGCACGACCGGGGTGCCCCACCAGTCGCGGCGCTGGTTGTCGTGCACGTCCCACGTGACCACGGGGTTGTCGGGGTCGCCCGTGTAGTAGTCCTGCGTGTAGATCTCGACGCGGTGGCCGTCGGGGTCGCGCAGGTAGAGGTAGAACGCGTTCGAGACGCCGTGACGGCCGGGGCCCCGCTCGATCGCGTCGGAGCGGCGGAGCGCGCCGAGCTTGTCGCAGATCGCGAGGATGTTGTGCTTCTCGTGCGTCGCGAAGGCGACGTGGTGCATGCGCGGGCCGTCGCCGCCGGTCGCGGCGGTGTCGTGCACGGTGGGCTTGCGGCGCATCCACGCGGCGTACACGGTGCCCTCGTCGTCCTGGATGTCCTCCGTCACGCGGAAGCCGAGGTCCTGGTAGTGGCGCACGGCGCGCGGCACGTCGGGGGTGACCTGGTTGAAGTGGTCGAGTCGAACGAGCTCACCCGGGGTGTGCAGGTCGTACCGCCAGGACAGGCGCTCGACGTGGTCGGTGGCGAAGAAGAACTCGTACGGGAAGCCGAGCGGGTCGACCACGCGCACGGAGTCGCCGATGCCCTTCACGAACCCGTCCTCCTTGCGGCGCACGTCGCAGCCGAGCTCGGTGTAGAACTCCACGGCGCGGTCGAGGTCCTCGGTCGAACGCACCCGGTACGAGAACGCGGCCACCGCGGCGATCGGGCCCTGGCGCAGCACCAGGTTGTGGTGGATGAACTCCTCGGTGGAGCGCAGGTAGATGGCCTCGTCGTCCTCCTCGGTCACGTACAGGCCGAGGATGTCGACGTAGAACTGGCGCGAGGCGGCCAGGTCGGTCACCACGAGCTCCATGTACGCGCAGCGCAGGATGTCGGGCGGGGTGCTCTTCGGCGTCGCGACGGGGTTGTCGGACTCGATCGGAGCCTCCTGGCTCACGTAGTACCCCGAGGAGGTCAGCGTCTTCTTGGTCTTGTCGGTCATGTCAGCGTCCTTGCTCGTGCGACGGGTGTCAGTTCTTGCCGAAGGTCGGGTTGTGGGGCGTGGAGGCGAGCGTGATGTGCACGCTCTGCTGGTCGGTGTAGAAGTCGATCGAGCGGTAGCCGCCCTCGTGGCCGAGGCCCGACGCCTTCACCCCGCCGAACGGGGTGCGCAGGTCGCGCACGTTGTTGCTGTTCAGCCACACCATGCCCGCCTCGACCGACTGCGCGAACGTGTGCGCGCGCTTGAGGTCGTTGGTCCAGATGTACGCCGCGAGCCCGTACTTGGTGTTGTTCGCGAGCGCGAGCGCCTCCTCGTCGGAGTCGAACGGGGTGATGGCGACCACCGGGCCGAAGATCTCCTCCTGGAAGATGCGGGCGTCGGGGGAGACATCGGCGAACACGGTCGGCGCGACGAAGTTGCCCTCCTCGAAGCCCTCGGGGCGGCCGCCACCGGCGACCAGACGCCCCTCGGACTTGCCGATCTCGACGTAGCTCATCACCTTGTCGTAGTGCTCGGGGTGAACGAGCGCGCCGACCTCGGTCGCGGGGTCGTGCGGGTAGCCCACCTTCACGCGCTTCGCCTGGGCGGCGTAGCGCTCCACGAACTCGTCGTAGATCGACCGCTCGACGATGATGCGCGACCCGGCGGTGCAGCGCTCGCCGTTGAGGGAGAAGACGCCGAAGATGGTCGCGTCGACCGCGGCCTCCAGGTCGGCGTCGGCGAACACCACGGCGGGCGACTTGCCGCCGAGCTCCATCGACAGTCCCTTGAGGAACGGAGCGGCGTTGCCGAAGATGATCTGCCCGGTGCGGCTCTCGCCCGTGAACGAGATGAGCGGCACGTCGGGGTGCTTCACGAGGGCGTCACCCGCGTCTTCACCCAGGCCGTTGACGAGGTTGAACACGCCCTGCGGCAGCCCGGCCTCCTCGAAGATGCCCGCCCACAGCGAGGCGGACAGCGGCGTGAACTCGGCCGGCTTCAGCACGACCGTGTTGCCGGTCGCGAGCGCGGGACCCAGCTTCCACGACTCGAGCATGAACGGCGTGTTCCACGGGGTGATGAGCCCGGCGACGCCGATCGGCTTGCGGTTGACGTAGTTCATCTGCTTGCCGGGCACCTTGAACGCGTCGTCGGCCTGCGCCACGATCAGGTCGGCGAAGAAGCGGAAGTTCTCGGCGGCGCGGCGGGCCTGACCCAGCGCCTGCGTGATCGGCAGACCCGAGTCGTACGACTCCAGCTCGGCGAGGCGGGCGTCGCGCGACTCGACGATGTCGGCGATGCGGTGCAGAACGCGCGAGCGCTCGCGGGGGAGCATGCGCGGCCAGGGCCCCTCGTCGAACGCGCGCTTGGCGGCGGCGACGGCGAGGTCGATGTCGGCCTTCTTGCCGGCGGCGGCCGTGGTGTAGGTCTGGTTCGTCACCGGGTCGAGCACGTCGAACGTGTCGCCGTCGACCGAGTCGACGAAGGAGCCGTCGATGTAGTGCTGGATGTGGTCGGGCAGGTCGGCGGGGATGCGGGAGTCGGTCATGATGCTTCTCCTTCGGCGGGGACGGAACGGGTGTGCAGCGCATCGAGGAACGCGTCCCTCGTGCGCCAGCGGTGGTTGCGGGCGGCGAGCTCGATCTCCAGCGGCTCGGCGCCGTCGCGGATCAGCTCGAGGATCTGGGCGTGCTCGTCCACGGAGTGGTGCGCACGGCCGGGCACGTAGGCGAACGTGGAGTCACGGATGCCGGACAGCCGGGCCCAGCCGCGGTGCACGAGGTCGAGCAGGTGCGGGTTGGGGCACGGCTCGAACAGCACCGAGTGGAACTGGCGGTTCAGCTCCGTGAACGCGTGCGGGTCGAAGTGGTCGAGCAGCCGGGCCATGCGGTCGTTGACCTCGGCGGCCTCGGCGAGGGCGTCGGCGTCGAGCAGGGGAGCGGACAGCGCGGTCGCCGCGCCCTCCACCAGCCCGAGCGTCTGCATCGTGTGGGCGTACTCGCCCTCGTCGACCAGGGTCACCCGGGCGCCCACGTTCCGCTCGAACGTCACGAGCCCCTCGGCCTCCAGTCGGCGGATGGCCTCGCGCACCGGCACCACGCTCATGCCCAGCTCGTCGGCGATCGGGCCGAGCACCAGGCGGTAGCCAGGGCCGTAGGTGTGTGCGGAGATGCGCGAGCGGATCCAGGCGTACGCCTGCTCCGACTTGCTCGCGCTCTCGACCGTGCTCACCGCTGGTCCTTCCCGGCCCCGGTGGCCTGCTCGTAGCGGGCGCGCCACTCGGCGTTCAGCGGGAAGAGGCCGTCGACCGGGTGGCCGGCGGCGACCTGCTCGGCGATCCAGGCGTCCTCGACCTCCTGCGCGATCGCGTCGGCGGCGACCTCGGCCGCCAGAGCCGGCGGGATCACGATCACGCCGTCGCCGTCGCCCACGATGATGTCGCCGGGCTGCACGGTCGCGCCGCCGCACGAGATGGTCACATCGACGTCCCACGGCACGTGCTTGCGGCCGAGCACCGAGGGGTGCGCGCCCTGCGAGAACACGGGGAGCCCGATCTCGGCGACCGCGTCGAAGTCGCGCACGCCGCCGTCGGTCACGACACCCGCGGCCCCGCGATTCTGCGCCCGCAGCGCGAGGATGTCGCCCAGCGTGCCGGTGGTGGCGTCGCCCCGGGCCTCGATCACGATGACCTCGCCCTCGGCGACCGCGTCGAACGCGCGCTTCTGGGCGTTGTAGCCGCCACCGTGCGAACGGAACAGGTCTTCGCGGAACGGCACGAAGCGCAGCGTCTTCGCGGTGCCGACGATCTTGGTGCCGGGGAGGTTCGCCGAGACGCCGTCGATGAAGCAGGAGTGGTGGCCGCGCTTGCGCAGCTGAGCCGACAGCCCGGCGGTCGGAGCCTCGAGCAGCTGGGCGCGCAGCTCGGGCGTGAGCGTGGGTGTGTCCTGTTCCGGCGGCAGGCCCGCCTCCTCGCGGGAGCCCCAGGCCTCGGTGCGCTGCAGGTCGTCGACGGCGGGAAGGGAGCCGAGGTCGCCGTCGAACGGCACCTCGCCCTGCGTCACCGTGGTCACCAGGCGGCCGGAGCTCGGAGCGCCGGGCGCGTCCGGCGCGTCGACCTCGACCTCGACCACGTCGCCCGGCACGATCACGGACGAGCCCGCCGGGGTGCCGGTGAGGATCACGTCGCCGGGCTCGAGGGTGAAGTGCTGCGACAGGTCGGCGACGAGCTGGGGGAGCGGGAAGATCAGTCCGGCGGTGGTGTCGTCCTGCCGGAGCTCGCCGTTGACCCAGGTGCGCACGCGGAGAGCGGCGGGATCGACCGTGCGGGCGTCGATGAGCTCGGGGCCCAGGGGCGTGTAGCCGTCGCCGCCCTTGGAGCGGACGTTGGAGCCCTTGTCGTTCGCGCGCAGGTCGTACAGGCCCAGGTCGTTCGACGCGGTGACCGCGCCGACGTGGTCCCACGCATCGGCGAGCGAGACGTGGCGCGCCGTGGTGCCGATCACGAGAGCGATCTCGCCCTCGAAGGCGAGCAGCTCGGTGCCGGCCGGGCGCTCGACCGTGCCGCCGGAGACGCCGACCGAGCTGGCGGGCTTGAAGAAGTAGGAGGGAGCGGCGGGGCGGCGGCCGCGCTGGTCGGCGCGGGACGCGTAGCTCAGGTGGATCGCGATGATCTTGCCGGGGCGGGTGATGGGTTCCGTCACGGGGGCGCCTCCTCGCGCTCGGTGCATGTCGTGCCGGACGCGTTGTGCGTCGTATCCGAAATCATATATCATCGTGTCACCCCTCGGCAAGCACATCGGATTCACGTCCGCGCACGCCGTGACAATGCGGTCACAAGCAAAGGAGACACCCCATGAGCGGGCAGTCACAGGATGGGTTCACGCCCACCGGAACCATCGCGACAGCGGCCGATCGGCGCCGCGTCGTGTTCGCCACCGTCGTCGGGACCACCGTCGAGTGGTACGACTTCTTCATCTACGCCACGGCGGTCGGGCTCGTCTTCGGACAGCTCTTCTTCGCGCCGCTCGGCGCCAACAGCGCCCTGGTCGGCTTCGCCACGGTCGGCGTCAGCTTCCTGTTCCGTCCGCTCGGCGCGTTCCTCGCCGGCCACTTCGGCGACAAGCTCGGGCGCAAGGCCGTGCTCATGTGGACGCTCATCCTCATGGGCGCCGCGACCGCGCTGATCGGTGTACTGCCGACCTACGAGACCATCGGCGTGATGGCACCGATCCTGCTCGTGCTGCTGCGCATCGTGCAGGGCATCTCGGCCGGTGGCGAGTGGGGCGGCGCAGTGCTGATGGCCGTCGAGCACGCCCCGCGCACGAAGCGCGGCATCTTCGGCGCCTCGCCGCAGATCGGTGTGCCGCTCGGACTGCTGCTCGCCTCCGGCGTCATGGCGCTCATGACGGCGATCGCCCCCGGCGACCAGTTCCTCGCGTGGGGCTGGCGCGTGCCGTTCCTGCTCAGCGTGGTGCTGATCCTCGTCGGCTACTACGTGCGCCGCCGCGTGGAGGAGAGCCCGGTCTTCGCCGAGCTCGCCGAGCGCAAGGAGAAGGCGAAGATGCCCATCGTGCAGCTGTTCCGCAAGCACGCGCTGCTCGTGATCATCGCGGCGCTCGTCTTCGCCGGCAACAACGCGGTCGGCTACATGACCACGGGCGGCTACATCCAGGGCTACGCCACCAACCCGGAGGGCCCGATCGGTCTCGAGCGCGGACCCGTGCTGTGGGCCGTCACCGGCTCGGCGGTCACCTGGCTGCTCACGACGCTGCTGGCGGGCTGGGTGTCGGACCGCCTCGGCCGTCGCACCACCTACCTCATCGGCTGGGTGCTGCAGCTGGTCGGCGTGTTCACGCTCTTCCCGCTCGTGAACACCGGCGAGATCGGCCTGCTGTTCGCCGGGCTCGCGATCCTCACGATCGGGCTCGGCTTCACGTACGGTCCGCAGGCCGCGCTCTACACCGAGCTGTTCCCGGCGAGCATCCGCTTCTCCGGCGTCTCGATCTCGTACGCGATCGGGGCCATCGCGGGCGGCGCGTTCGCGCCCCTGATCGCCACCGCGATCGTCGCGGAGACCGGTTCGACCGCGGGCGTCACCTGGTACCTCGTGGGCATGACCCTGCTGGGTCTGATCGCGACGCTCCTGCTGCGCGACCGCTCCGGCATCCCGCTGGGGCCGGATCACGAGGAGGAGCAGGCGGTCAGCCCGATCCGCGGTCTCGCGAAGGCCTGACGCCGAGGATCGATCCTGCGGGCGCCCCGTTGCCGGACGGCGACGGGGCGCCCGTTCGCATGGCCGGTGCGGTGCGCCCTCTCGCGCGTGTCCGGTGCGGTGCGCCCTCTCGCGCGTGCCCGGTGCGGTGCGCCCTCTCGCGCGTGTCCGGTGCGGTGCGCCCTCTCGCGCGTGTCCG
>NZ_SSDQ01000155.1:0-3067 GCF_004794315.1 Microbacterium sp. PF5
GTCTCGTGCCGCAGCCGGAAGAACTCGGAGGTCACGATCTGCGCGGCGGCCGGGGTCACGCGGTGCAGGGCGGCGCTCTGCACGGCCGCGGCCTCCGCGCGTTCGCGAGACGTGGTCGGCTGGAGCCGCGTCTGCGCCAGCATGCGCACCGCCTCCGGCGCACGACCGTCGACCAGGGCCACCCTGGCGCGTTCCAGCAGCGTCGCGAAGCGGTCGCCCGGCGCGTCGCGCTGCTTGATGCTGCGGGCGGCCCGGACGTCGCCGAGCGCGAGGTGCAGCAGGATCCGCGGGCGGCTGAGGGCCTGGCGTGCGTGGGGTGTTGCCCCCTCGCGTCCCCGCATCCTGGCGAAGGACTCCAGGCGTTCGAGGCCGCCCGCGGCGTCGCCGTCGTGCAGCGCGATCCACGCCTCCACGGCGGCCATGGTCGTCCAGTGCTCGCTCGTCGCCCGGTGGGGGAGGAACGCCCGTACGTGCTGTTTCGCGGCGTGGAGGTCGCCGTCCTCGACCGCGAGCATCGCCTCGGCCACGCGGTAGAACGTGCCGCGGTAGCCGTCGAGCAGCTCCTGGCTGTGACCGCCGTCGCGGAGGAGGCCGACATAGTGCCGCGCCTCGGGGAGGTCTCCGGCCCTGGCGTGGATCCCGGCGAGCAGGCTCATGGCGTGGAACCCGTTGCCGGTGCCCTGCGCACCGGCGAGAGCCGCGGCCTCCTCCAAGAGCCCCACCGCCTGTTCGCGGCGGCCTCCGTAGTACAGCGACAGCGCGAGGTGGGTGCACAGCAGCGGCATCTCCCGCGCGTAGCGGTGCCACTCGCTCTCGGGGGTCTCCGTGAACAGCGCGAGCGCACGGGCCGCGACCTGTCCCGCCCGGTCGGGCATGCCGATGACCCGCAGGGCCGCGCTCTCGGCCGTCCAGATGAAGAGGCGCTCGGTCGCCGAGAGGCGGGTCTTCCGCCCGTTCGCTGCCGAGACCGCCAGGCGCAGGAGCTGGAGTCCGCGCAGGCGGCGCAGCCGGTTGGCGTTGAGGCAGATGCCGAGGAGCATCGCCACGAGCGGCTCCTGCTTGAGGCGTGCCATCGGGAGGTCGCCGAGCAGTCGCACGACCGCCCTTCCGTCGTGGTCGAGCAGGTGGCTCCATCCCGACATGATCACGTGTGCCGCGAGGGCGAGGTCGTCCTCCTCCACGGCCAGACGCAGCCCCTCGAACGGAGCGCCCCGCCGCACGGCGCCCTCCACCGCGAGGCGCCGCAACCGGGGGATCTCGGCCGGGTGTGTGCGGCGGAGCTCGCGGCGCAGCAGGGTGCGGGCGTGCGGGGCCAGCCGGAACAGGCGGGGCTCACCGGGCTCCCAGTGCCCGAAGCCGAACACCTCGGATTCCTCGAGGGCGTGCACGATGTCGGGGTTGCCCGTCAGTGCGGCAGCGAGGGGGGTGTCGACGGCGTCGGTGATGCTGAGCCGGACGAGATCGTCCAGGGTCCGCTCGGCGAAGTCGTCCCGCTCGATGCGAGCCCGGAGGTAGTCCTCGATCGTCGTGGATGCCGCCTCGACGACGGCCGACCCGCCCCCGTGCAGTGCCGCCGCCCGGACGGCCGCGGGGAAGCCGCCCGTCGCCTCCTGGATCGCCTGGACCGTGTCATCGTCGACGGCGGGGTCGAGCATCGCGCGGATCTCGTCGTGGTCGAACATGAGCTCCTGCGGGCCGAGAAGCGCGGTGTCGATCACCAGGCGCAGCCCGGCGCTGTCGAAGGGACTGGGCCGGTTGGTCGCGACGACGAGTCGCACGAGCGGGAGCGCGGCGATCGTGCGACACAGGTCGAACACGCTCTCGCGGTCGAGCGCGGCGGCGTCGTCGAGCACGATCACCAGCGGCTCCGTGAGCGGGCACAGATGCTCGGTGACCGCGGCCCACAGCTCTCCGGGTGGCTCCGTCGGGGGGTCTGCGGGAGCCCTGCCCTCTGGCGCCTGTTCGCGAAGGGCGCGCAGCAGGGCCAGCGCGAGGTCGGAGCTGCTCTCACGCCCGCGGGTCACGGTGAGCCAGACCACGCGGGACGAGGTGACGAACGCCCAGCCGACCACCGCGGTGGTCTTGCCCGAGCCCGATGCCCCGCGGAGCAGCGTGAGCGGGGTGTCCGTCTCGAGGGCTGCGTTGAGCCGCGGTCGCCCGATCACGTTCGTCGAGACGCGCGGCAGATGCCTGCTCTCACGCGCGACGGAATCCGTCATGTCCCCTCCCCAGGTCCCCGCCTCCACAATATTCCGAAATGACGATCGGGCGGGTGACATGACGCCGCGGCGACGTCGGTGATCGGCCGGCCGCCGTGGCCTCTAGGCTCGGAGACGTGACGGACGGGCGGGCGAAGACGGTGCGACGCGTGCCGACCAGCGCCCTGCTGGTGAGTGCGGCGCTCGGTGCGATCCAGGCGCTCGTGTTCCTCGCGGTCGTTCCCGTCACCGGAGTGCTCGCGGCCGCCTCGCCCCCGGCCTACGCCCTGGTCGCCGCCGTGCACACGGCCCTGCCGTTCCTGGCGCGCGTGGTCACGCGCACGCCGGGCGCCGCCACGCTGACGGCGTTCGTGGCCGGGGCGCTCACGGTCGCGGTGTCGCCGATCGGACCACTCGGGCTGGTCCCGCTCCTGCTCGGCGGTCTGGTGCTCGACCTCGTGCTCCCGCTGCGGCGCGACGCTCGGGTGGGGGCAGGGCGGATCCTGGCGGCCGGGGCCGTCGCGGGGATCGCGCTGTTCCTGGTCGCGCTGCCGGTGTTCTCGCCGGAGCACCTGGTGCCCGCCGTGCTCGTGGCGACGCTGGCCGCGCGCGTGGTCGGGGAGGTCGCGGTCGCCGGGGTCGTGATCGCGGTGCGGAGGCTGCTGGCCCGCGCGGGCGTCGTCCGCTGAACATGCCCCGAATACCTATACCCCCTGCGGGTAGTATCGGGGCATGACCGATCGACGGGCGCTGCGCGGGGCACTGCTCGCGGTGGTGCTCGCGGGCGGAGTGCTGCTCGGGCTGCTCGGCATGCACGCGCTCGGGTTGCACGGCACCGCCGGGGCGCACGGCCCCGGCGGGGCCGTGCA
>NZ_SSDQ01000156.1:0-28366 GCF_004794315.1 Microbacterium sp. PF5
CGCCGCGCAGGTGCGGGGCGGCGAGGCTCGCCTGGTGCAGCGCCCGCAGGGCTCCCTGCTCGGCGTCACTGCCGAGGTCGGTGGCGCCCCGCGCGAACCGGCGGGCGAGCAGCAGCAGCACGGTGAGCGCGATGCCGCCGAGCACCCCCAGCACCGCGGCGAGGACGACGTCGTTCATTCGTTCAGCCTAGGGACGCGAGACGAAGGGCGTCAGCAGCAGCGGGCACCGGGGTTGCGGTCCTGGTCGTCCATGCGCTGCCGCCAGAACTGCCTCTCGGTCAATGGTTCCTCGTCGGGGTGGTGACGGCGGTGATGGGCGACGTAGGTCGCATACGCGGTGTCGCCCATCAGCGTCGTCATGTACCAGCGGATGCCGCGCCCGGCCCGGCCGAGGGCGCTCCACAGCGCCCGCAGCGGGGTGGTCGCGGCATCCGTCCGATGCACGGTGTCGGTCATCTCAGTGCCGCGCGGCCGCGCGCTCCTCGGCGAGGATCGGCTCCCACTGCTTCTCCAGCTCGCGCTCCTCCGCGTCGGGGAGGAAGCCCGCGGGGGCGAAGCGCCGGGAGGCCACGGGGGCGTCCTCGGTGTTCTCTCCGCCGCCGTGGCGGATGGCCTTCACGGTCGCGATCACGGCCATGACGATCACGACGATCGCGAGCACCACGAAGATGATCGACAGCGTGCCCTGCACCGCGGTGTTGCGGATCACGGCCTCCAGCACCTGCGGCTCTCCGAGCGCGGTGTCTCCCGAGCTCAGCGCCTCCCGGTAGCGGAAGTGGTTCGCCCAGTATCCGATCGCCGGGACCGGCGAGAAGATCTTGTAGAGCGAGGCCGTGATGGTGACGACCGCGGTGAACGCGAGCGGCAGCGCGATGATCCACAGCCACCGGAAGTAGCTGCGGCCGCGCTTGGCGACGATCGCGAGCACCACGGCGAGCGCGATCGCGGCGAGCAGCTGGTTGGCGATGCCGAACAGCGGGAAGAACGTGTTGATGCCGCCGAGCGGGTCGGTCACGCCGAGGATGAGGATCGCTCCCCAGCCGGCGACCATGATCGCGGTGCAGATCCACGCCCCGGGGCGCCACGACACGTCACGGAACTTCGGGAACCAGGCGCCGATCGAGTCCTGCAGCATGAACCGGGCCACGCGGGTGCCGGCGTCGACCGCGGTGAGGATGAACAGCGCCTCGAACATGATCGCGAAGTGGTACCAGAACGCCATGAGCGCCTGACCGCCGAGGGCCTGCTGCATGATGTGCGCGAGGCCCAGCGCGAGCGTCGGGGCGCCACCGGTGCGGGACACGATCGACTCCTCGCCGACCGCGGCGGCCGTGCCGGTGAGCATGTCGGGGGTGAGGTTCACGCCCGTCAGCCCGAGCGAGTTCACGAACGCGACAGCGCCCTCGACCGTGCCGCCGGTCGCCGCGGATGGCGCGTTCATGGCGAAGTAGATGCCCTGGTCGATGGAGATCGCGGCGACGAGGGCCATGATCGCGACGAACGACTCCATGAGCATGCCGCCGTAGCCGATGAAGCGCGTCTGCCGCTCCTTCTCCACGAGCTTGGGCGTGGTGCCGGAGGCGATCAGCGCATGGAAGCCGGACAGCGCTCCGCACGCGATCGTCACGAACAGGAACGGGAAGAGCGGACCTGCGAACACCGGGCCCATGCCGTTCTCACCGAACACGCTGATCGCGGGGACCGAGATCTCGGGGCGCACCAGCACGATGGCGCCGGCGAGCATCACGATCACGCCGATCTTCATGAACGTGGAGAGGTAGTCGCGCGGCGCGAGCAGCAGCCACACCGGCAGCACCGCGGCGATGAAGCCGTAGACGATGATGCCCCACGCGATCGTGGTGCGGTCGAGGTGGAAGATCGCCTGCCCCCACTCGGTGCCGGCCACCCAGCCGCCGCCGATGATCGCGAACATGAGCAGCACGAAGCCGATGATCGACACCTCGGTCACCTTGCCGGGCCGCAGGTAGCGCAGGTACACGCCCATGAACAGGGCGATCGGGATGGTCATGGCGACGGAGAAGACGCCCCACGGGCTCTCCCCGAGGGCGTTGACGACGACGAGCGCGAGGATCGCGACGATGATCAGCATGATGAGCAGCGACGCGATGATCGCCGCGGTGCCGCCGATCTTGCCGAGCTCCTGCCGCGCCATCTGTCCGATCGTGCGACCACCACGGCGCATGGAGAAGAAGAGCACCGTGTAGTCCTGCACGGCGCCCGCGAGCACGACGCCCACGATGATCCAGATGGTGCCGGGGAGGTAGCCCATCTGCGCCGCGAGCACGGGGCCCACGAGCGGACCGGCGCCGGCGATCGCGGCGAAGTGGTGGCCGTACAGCACGCGGCGGTCGGTGGGGGCGTAGTCCTTGCCGTCCTGCTTGACCTCGGCCGGGGTCGCACGGCGGTCGTCGGGGCGGGTGATGTACCGCTCGATGACCTTGGAGTAGAAGCGGTAGCCGATCAGGTAGGTGCAGACGGCGGCGAACACGAACCAGATCGCGTTCACGGTCTCGCCGCGGACGATGGCGAGCATCACCCAGGCGATGCCGCCGAGCAGGGCGATCGCCGTCCAGAGCAGGATCTTCGGCAGGGTCCAGCGGCGGCTCTTCGCCTCGTGCTCGGCGGAGAGGGCGACGGGTGGGAGGGTCGGGTCGGTCTCGATGACGGGTTCGTCGTCGACGAGCCCGGCGCCGTCGCGGCGGCGCGACGAAGGTGCGGTCATGGGGTTCTCCTCGGTGGACGCATCATTGCGTCTTCCCACGCTAGGAAGCCCGCCCCGCGGTCGCGCGCCGATCGGCGGACGGTGCGACGAGCGGTGTCGATCACGCGATGAACGGACGCCCGCGGTACCCCGGCGGGCGATGGGCCGCAACGACGGCACGGCCGCACGACGGGTGTCCGTCGTGCGGCCGTGTGTCACGCGTCCGTGTCCGGCGCTCCCCCGCTCACCCGGGAGCGTCGGTCGCCGGGGGCGGGGTCGGCGTCGGCTCCGGGTCCGGCGTCGGGGTGGGATCCGGCGTCGGAGTGGGGTCCGGGGTCGGCTCCGGGGTCGGCGTCGGCTCCGGGGTCGGAGCCGGTGCCGGGGCGACGTCGGCCGGGGTGGTGACGGTCACCACCGTGCGCACGGCGGAGTCGCCGTACTGGACGAGACCGAGGTAGCGGGTGCCGGCGGTCAGGCCGGTCCAGCTCAGCTCATAGCTCGTCTTCTCCCCGCGCACCGCGGCGATGGGGTTCGGCGTCGCCGTGAACGCGCCCTGGTCACCGGGGAGCACGGTGGCGTAGGTCATGTCCCACGTCATCGGTCCGGTCGTCGCATACACGTTCGCCACCACGAGGTAGGTGCCGGCGGTCGGCGTGGGCACCGTGACCTGCTCGTCGGCCGAGCCCGTCGCCGACTGCCAGCGCTCGTAGTAGCGCAGGTCGTCCGGCGCGACCACCCGGTAGACGGTGAGGTCGAGATCACTGCCCTCGTCGTCGGAGGAGTCGAGGTCGAACCGCGAGAGCGTGCCGCCCTCCGGCACGTCGACGATCCACGCCACGTCCTTGTTCGCGTCGCCCGAGTTCTCGTTCCCGGAGTGCCCCTCGACCGGGTTGTCCGGATCGGTGAGGAGCTGGAACGGGGTGAGGCCCGAGAGGTTCAGTGCCAGATCGCCGTCGAGGCCGGGGATGATGCCGACCGTCGTGCTCCCGTCGACGCCACTGCCGGTGACCTCTCCCGGAGCATCCGCCGTGACCGGATACACCGCGATCGGCGAGCGCACCGTGTTCTTCGCGCTCGTCCAGGTGAGCGACCCGGTGGCCCACTGCTCGACCGGGGCGCTGGTGCTGTCGAACGTGACCGTGAAGGTCTTCGACTGCCCCGGCTTGTCGAACGTGAGCTGAGACGGCGTGACGGTGACGTTCACTCCCGGCACGGAGGCCTTCGCGGTGAACACGCCCTTCTCCGTCGAGGTGACCGTGCGGGTGACGGTCTGCGCGCTGGCCAGCGACCCGATCGAGATCGACGCCTGGTTCAGGTCGCTGCCGTCGATGGGCTCGATGCCGGGGAAGTCCGACAGCCCCTTCCCGTCGAGGAAGGCCGCCCAGTCCCGGAACCCGTTGAGGTACAGCAGACCCGGGTTCAGGTATCGCCGCGCGTCGACCTGCCCCGCGCCCTGCTCGAACGGGTCGGTGTTCTTCGAGCCGTCGGGGAGCACGGTGTCGGAGGCGGTGGTCATCATCGCCGAACGGATCTCCGCCGGCGTCGCCCGCGGATGCTCGCCCAGGTACAGCGCACCGAGGCCCGCGATGTGCGGGGAGGCCATCGAGGTGCCGGAGAGGATGCCGAACGTCGGCTGCTCGCCCGGCGCGTTGTGCGTGGCGGCGAGGATGGCGACGCCGGGAGCGGCGACGTCGGGCTTGAGCACGTCGTTGCCGTCGGCCAGGACCGGGCCGCGGCTGGAGAAGCCCGCGATCTGCGGGGTCGGCGTGGTCACGCCGGTGGTGTTCTCGCCGACGAGGGTGATCGGACGGTCGACTCCGCCCCGCACATACGCGAGGACCGCGTCGCGGTGCACGGCGTTCAGGTGCACGGTCGGCACGGCGTGGAAGTCGTTGTCGAGCGAGTCGGCACCGCCGGGCACGTTCACCAGGACCATGCCGATGCCACCCGCGTCCTTCACCACCTGCGACTTCTCGGCGCGCGCGTTGCCGCCGCGGTCGCAGACCACGATGTGTCCGGCGACCTTCGCCGGGTCGAGGGTGCCGGGCAGGCACAGCGTCGCGTCCACCGCTCCGGGTGCCGCGGCATCCTGTGCCGCGATCGAGGGCCCGGAGACGCTCTCACCGAACGGCACGCTCACCGAGGCGCCGGCCTGCGCGAAGCCGTCGAACTGCACGGTGCCCTCCCACGTGGGGATGGTGGAGGCCGCGACCGTGGTGTACCACGGCGACGCGTGGTCGGCCGTGACCGGGTCGGGACCGTCGTTGCCGGCACTGGTCGCGACGAACACACCGGCGGCCGCCGCGTTGAGGAACGCCAGGTCCTCTGGTGCCATCACGGTGCTCGCCGCACCGCCGCCGATCGAGTAGTTGATCACGTCGACGCCGTCGGCGACGGCCTGGTCGATCGCGGCGACGAGGTCGCTCAGCGCGCAGATGTCGTCCGTGGTCACGGTCGTGTCGGGCCCGACGTAGCAGGCCTTGTATGCGGCGACCTTCGCGCCGGGCGCGACGCCGGAGATCGTCCCGAAGTCGACGCCCTCGATCGCGGCCTCCACCCCGAACTCACCCGCCGCCGTGCTCGCCGTGTGCGAGCCGTGGCCGTCGCCGTCCCGCGGCGAGAGGTAGTCGTACTGGAAGTCGAAGCCGGCGGCCTGGGCTCCCGCGAAGAAGTACTGCCCGCCGATGAGCTTGGTCGAGTAGTCGCTCGTGTCCCAGTCCTGGCCCTCGACCATCGCGCCGCGGAACTGCCCGCCGTCGGACTTGTCGAAGTACACGTAGGTGCCGTCGGTGTAGGGCTGCTGGCCCTTGTGCCGGGCGTTCTGCTTCTTCTGCTGCTTGAGCTTCTTGCCCTCGAACGACGGGTGCTCCGGGGCGATGCCGGTGTCGATCACACCCACGACGACGCCTTCTCCGGCCTTCTTCACGCCGCCGGTCTGCTGCCACACCCCGCCGCGGCCCTTGCGATCGTCGCCGAGGCCGAGGTAGTCGGTGGAGGTCAGCGCGTCGGGGTGACGGATCTCGTCGGGGAACACCCCGAGAACGTCTTTCGACGCCCGGAGCTGATCCACCTGCTCGCCCGTGAGGTCGGCGCTGAACCCGTTGAGCACGACCTGGTACGTCGTGTCCGGCGTCACGCCGACGTCGTTGATGAGGGTGGACTGCTCGGACTCGAGGTGCTTCACGTAGCGCTGCGCGTCCTGCGACTGCGTCTCGAGCTGTTCGCCCTCGGCCGGCTTCGTCGCCTTCAGTCCCTTGACGTCGCCCTCGTAGCTGGCGAGGGGGTCGGCCTTCATGACCACGATGTAGTGCCCGGGGGTTCCCGCGACCGGAACGGGGTGTGTCACCTCCCCGGTCGCTGCGTGGCCGGCGGTTGCCGTCGATGCGATGAACAGCGTGGCCAGGGTGGCGGCCGCTGCCATCCGGAGGGGTGTTCGACCCATATCTCGCTCCCGATGATCACGGTGCGGCGTCGTTGCCGCACCGCGGATCACGATAACCCCGCTCCTCGGCGCCGGATCGAGAACTGAACGATGGTCATCCCCGGTCGTGCCGATCGGCCAGGGTGCGCGACGGCCGGGTCGGGCGAAGGTCGCCGGTAGGCTGGAGGGGTGGCCCGAACCCCCGTCCTCACGACCCGCGTGCTGCTCGTCTGCGCCGCGATCGGTGTCGCGACGGGCCTCCTCGGCGGGATCGCCGGGTGGGTCACGCCGGTGCTGCTGGCGAGCCCGCTGCTGTTCCTCTACGGGCTCGTGCTCGGGTCGCACGTGCTGCCGGGCATCATCGCGCAGGAGGTGCTGCGGCTGCCGCTCGTCGCGCTCATCACGCACGTGTTCGCGGCGCTCATCGCGAGCGCGTTCAATCCGGCGTGGGCGCTGCGTTTCATCGGCACCGCGCTGCTGTTCGGGCTCATCCAGGAGGGGGTCGCCGCGCTCACGCGGTACCGCTCCTGGGGCGCCTGGCGCTTCTTCGTCTCGGCCGCGATCATCGGCGTGATCGTCGCGGTCGTGGTGTTCTTCGCCGCCCACCTGTCGGTGATGCCGGTGTGGGCGCAGATCCTCTACCTCGCGATCTCGGTGCTCGGCCCGATCGCCTGGACCGCGATCGGCCTCGCGGTCGGCACGTCGCTGCGCCGGGCCGGGGTCGCCCGCCGCTAGCCCCGGAGCCTCGCTGGATAACACAGGTAAGGCTCAGCTAAGTTAGAGGCACACCCTCCGTCGAGCCCGGGACCTGCCGTGCGCCCATCCGCGCCCCTCCTCCGCGTGCGCGAGCTCTCGCTCACCCACGCCGGTGCCGCGCACCCCTCCCCGCGCGATGTGTCGTTCGACATCCGGCCCGGCGAGGTCGTGCTGCTGCTCGGTCCGTCCGGCTCCGGAAAGTCCACGCTCACCCTGGCGCTCAACGGCCTCATCCCGCACGCCCTCCCGGCGACCATGACCGGCACGGTCGAGGCGGGCGGGCTCGACACCGCGGACACCGCGACCGCGACGCTCAGCACGCACGTGGCCATGGTGTTCCAGGACCCGGACGCGCAGATCGTCACGGGCACCGTGTACGACGAGGTGGCGTTCGGTCCCGAGAACCTGCTGCTCCCCGTCGAGGTGGTGCGGGAGCGCGTCGCGGAGTCGCTGCGGCGCGTGGGCCTGTGGGACCGCCGCGACGACAACCCCGACCACCTGTCAGGCGGCGGGCGGCAGCGGCTCGCGATCGCCTGCGCCCTCGCGATGGGGTCGCCGCTGATCGTGCTGGACGAGCCCACCGCGAACCTCGATCCGCAGGGCATCGACGACGTGTACGCCGCGCTCGCGGAGGTGGTGGCCGCTGGGGATCGCGCGATCCTGCTCGTGGAGCACAACCTCGACGCCGCGATGGCCTTCGTGACCCGCACGATCGTGCTCGAGCGGGAGGGGCGGGTCGCGTTCGACGGACCGGCCGCGGAGACGATCAGGGCGCACGCGGACGAGCTGCTCGCGATGGGCGTGTGGCTGCCGGGGGCCACCCTCGCGGCGCTGCGCCTGCGGGAGCGGGGGCACCGGTTCGATCCGCTGCCGCTGACCCCGGACGAGCTCGCGACGGCTCTCGCCGTGCGCGACGCCGTGCCCGGTGCATCCGGTGCATCCCGCGAATCCCGCGAATCCGGCGCCGCCGCGAACCGGCCCGGCGAGTCGATCATCCGCACGCGAGGGCTCACGGTGAAGCGACGGCGCACCGAGATCCTGCACGGGGTGGACCTCGATCTGCCCGCGGGCAGCCTCACCGCGATCGTCGGGGCGAACGGGGCGGGCAAGACCACGCTCATCCAGGCGCTCGCCGGTGTGGTGCCGCCGCCGAAGGGGCAGGTGTCGGTCGACGGCATCGATCCGGGCACCGCCTCCCCGCGGGATCTCGCCGCCCGCATCGGCTTCGTGTTCCAGAACCCGGAGCACCAGTTCATCGCGGCGACCGTGTTCGACGAGCTCGCCCACGGCCTGCGGCTGCGGCACGTGACGGACGACGAGATCGCGGCGCGCGTCGCCGAGATGCTCGACCGATTCGGGCTGACGCACAAGGCCGACGTGCACCCGTTCCTGCTGTCGGGCGGCGAGAAGCGGCGGCTGTCGGTCGGCACCGCCCTGATCACACGGCCCCGGGTGCTCGCCCTCGACGAGCCCACGTTCGGCCAGGATCGCGCGCGCGCCACCGAACTGCTCGCGCTGCTGCGGACCCTGCGCGCGGAGGGCACCACGATCGTGCTGGTCACGCACGACCTCTCGCTGGTCGCCGAGCACACCACGCACACGGTCGTGCTCGCGGACGGCCGGGTGCACGCCGCCGGGCCGACCGCGGAGCTGTTCGCCGACCCCGCGGTGTTCACCGACGCGAGCCTGCGCCTCCCCGACGTGCAGCGCGTGCTCGCCGCCGCGGGTCTCACCGCGGAGTCCCCCGCACGCACCGCCGCGTCCGGACTCATCCCCGCATCCGCCCCCGCACCCCGCTCCCGCTCCGGACCCGGAGGCGGCGTCGTGAGCGGCAGCACCGGCACCGTATTCGACCCGTACGCGCGTCTCACCGCGACGGCGCCGCACCAGTTCCTGTATGCGCTCAACCCGCTCGCGAAGGTCGCGGGGTTCGCTCCCGCGATGGTGCTGCTCGTGTTCGTGCGCGATCTCGCGACGCCCGCCGCGTTCCTCGCGCTCGCGTACGTGCTGATCCTGTCCGGAGCCAGGGTCACCGGGCGGCTGCTCGCGCTGCTGCTGCTCGGCCTGCCGTTGGGGATGCTCGCGGTCACCGTCGGGTTCTCGCTGTGGGTCGATGCCGCACGGGTCGACGGCACCCCGGCGCTGCTCTCGGTGGGCGACTGGACGCTGTACAGCGGCGCGCTCACGATCGGTGCGGCCACGGCCCTGCGGTTGGGGGCGATCGTCGCGCTGGCGCTGGTGGGCGGCCTCACCACCAGCGGCTCCGACCTGGTGCGGGCGAGCGTGCAGCAGCTGCGGGTGCCGTACCGCATCGGGTACACGGCTCTGGCGGCGTTCCGCTTCGTGCCGCGGTTCGGGCACGAGCTGGCGGTGATCCGCGCGGCGCACCGGGTGCGCGGCTATCACGGCGGGCGCGGTCCCCTCTCCCGCATCGCCCGAGGCTGGGGGTACATCGTGCCGCTGCTCGCCGGGGCCATCCGGCATGCCGAGCGCGTGGCCCTGGCCATGGATTCCCGGGCGTTCGGCGCGCATCCGACGCGGACCGAGCGGCACCTGGTGCCGTTCCGCGTGCGCGACACCGTGTTCACCGTGGCGATGCTCCTCACCTCGGCGGCGATCTTCCTCGTCTTCTTCCCCTGGCAGCTCCCCCTCTCCTGAAAGGCACTCCATGGCATTCAGCAAGATGGTCAAGCCCGAGACGACTGAACTCCTGCACCTCACCGTGCTGCGCTCTGAACGGCTCTCGTCGCACTGGATCCGCGTGACGCTCGGCGGCGGTGAGATCGACCGGTTCCGCCCGATGGGGTACGACCAGTGGTTCCGGCTGTTCCTGCCCATCGGCGGCGAGGCCGGTCTCGACCGGGTGCCGGCGAAGGCGAATAAGATGTTCGGCTATCTCAAGTTCCTGCGCATCCCCGACGGCGAGCGGCCCGTGATGCGCAACTACACGGTGCGCGCCTTCCGGACGGCGACCTCCGAGGCGGGGGCGGAGATCGACGTGGACTTCGTGTTGCACGGTTCTGCGGCCGACGGCACGGCGGGCCCGGCGTCGCGGTGGGCGGAGACCTGCGAGCCCGGCGAGCACGTGCTCATCATCGACGAGGGCCTCACGTTCAACCCGCAGCGGGGGACCGATCGCGTGGTGCTCGTCGGCGATGAGACCGCGCTGCCCGCAATCGCCGGGATCGCCGCCTCGCTCCCGGCGCACGCCACCGGCACCGCGATCGTCGAGGTGCCGGCCGAGGACGACGCCCTGGACTTCCCGCACCCTCCGGGGCTCGACGTGGTCTGGATCGTGCGCCCCCACGACGCGGCGCCCGGTGCTCTCGCCCTGGAGGCGCTGGGCCGGAGCGAGCTTCCGGGCGCGCCCTTCCACGCCTATGCGGCCGGGGAGCAGTCGCTGGCTTCCGGTGCCCGCAGGCTCCTCGTCGGCGAGCGCGGCGTGGACAAGAACGCCGTGAGCTTCTGCGGGTATTGGAAGGTCGGCGCGGCGTCGCCCGCGTCGAAGGCCGCCCGCGAGGCCGCGTCGGAACCCCTCGCATGAGCGCTCAGGATACGGCCGACGGCGCACCCGATCACGCGAAAGCGCCGGAAACTACGGACGGCGCACCCGATCACACGAGCGCGCCGGAAGCTACGGATGGCGGACCCGATCACACGAACGCGCCGGAACCCGCGGACCTCGGTACCCCTCGCATGAGCGCGCCGCACGGCGGGGTCTCCGGCAGACGACGGCGCTTCCGGTTCCCGACGGCGCTGCTGCTGACGTGCGCCGCGCTGGGCGTGGCCGGCGGGCTGCTGCTCGCTCCCGCGAACTGGGTGTCGACGATCCTGTTCCCGGGGCTGCCGTTCGTGAGCGTCGCTCTCGCCGGCCTGTGGCTGCTGCCGTCGGTGATCGCCCTGCGCCTGCTGCGCGCGCCGCTCGTGGGTCTGCTGGTCGGGTTGCTGGCCGGGCTCGTGATCGTGCCGTTCTCCGGGTACGGCTTCGGCAGCGTGGCGACGAACCTGTGGTGGGCGGCCTTCACCGAGCTGCCGTTCCTGTTCGTGATGTGGCGCTACTGGGGCACGTGGCTGCACTACGTCGGGGCCGTGGTGGTGGGGGTCGTGTATCCCCTGCTCGCGTGGGCGTCGTTCGACCTGGGCGGTTTCACCCTTCCGGTGCAGCTGCTCTTCTTCGCGATCACACTCGCGAGCTGTGTCGCCGCCACCGCCCTCGGCATCCTGATCGCTGATCGCCTGCGCGCCGCCGGAGTCGGCCGCAGCCGCTGACCCCGGCTCGACGCGACTCGAGCCCACCCCCACCACCCGTCCACCCGTCAGGCGGCGATGTCGAAGCGGGCCCGCCCACCGAGCCGAGGTGCGCGTGCGGGGTCGATGTACCGCGGAGGCACGAACCACACCCTCGCCATCCCGCCGCCGCTACCACCGCCATCACTGCCGCGTTCTCCGCTGTCGATGTGGATGTCCCACCCGTTGTCGTGGATGCGATGGTGACACGTCTCGCACAGCAGCACCCCGTTGGACAGATCCGTCGGCCCGCGGTCGCGCGACCACCACCGGATGTGATGCGCCTTCGTCATCTCCGGCGGCAACCCGCACATCGCACACCCCCCGTCCCGCTCCACCAACGCCAGCCGCTGCGCCCGGGTGAACAACCGCTTCTCCCGCCCCCAGTCCAACACCTCACTGCCCCCGCCGAGCACACACGGGATCACCCCGCCGCCCGCCGCCATCCGCCGCACCGCCCCGACGCTCACCGGCTGATCGATCCCGTCCACCTGCGCCGACCCCGACCCGGCCTCCAGATCCCCCAGGCCCACCCGCACCACCACCGTCGCCCCGGCCAGCGGCAACCGCGCCGCACACCCGAGCACGTGCCCCGCGAACGCCGCCAACGCATCCGCCTGGATCATCGGCACCGTACGACGGTCCGCATCCGGCGCACCCGCGTCCGGCGCCTCCTGACGCGCCGCGAACGCTGCCGACACGAACCCCCGGATCGCCGCCACCACCGGCGCCGCCGTCTCCGCATCCAGCACCGCGTTCAGATGCACCATCCCGTCACGCTCGAACAGCGTCAACGACCGACGCGACCGCTGCTCCTCCGCCCGCGGCTCCACCCCATCCGGATCGACCCACGCCTCCGCCCGCACCACCAACCGCCGCACCTCATCCACCGACAACCCCGCCGCCTGCTCCACCAGCACCCGCTCGGCCTCCGCCACCCGAGCAGCACCCACGGCCACGCGGCACCGGTCGAGCATCGCGACGATCAGCGCGGCCGCCGGCGCACCGAGCGCACCCGCAGCCAACGCCTCCCGCACGGACGGGTACTTCGCCGGCAGTCGCTGCCCCAGGAGGTCGGCGCGCGGGGCCGTGGCCTCGCCCACCGCCACCAGTCGCGCCGCCTCTCCCGTCGAGACTCCGGTCGTCGCGGCGATCAGCCTCGCCGGGTTCCGATAGCCCTGCTGCTTCGCCAGGCTGCCGGCACCGAGCTCAGGCCGCGACTCCCGCGCGATGCCCGCTCCCACCGACACGTGCACCGCGTCGAGGCGTCTCCGCAGCACGCCGATCGCGTCGTTCACCGCGATCAGCTGCTCGCGGCTCAAGTCCGTCGGATCGCCCGCGCCACCCCACGCGGCGTCGAGGCGGGACATCGCCTCGTGCAAACCGGAGAGTGTGGACATGCCCCGATTCTACCGTCGACGGGTGCGAGTTTCGTATCTTTGTTCGAATCGAGAACCGGGATTTCGGGCTGTCGAGAGGGCCACCGACGCCCTCCACGAACCGCACGGTGGCGCCCGACGGAACGGGCTCGCAGACCACGCCCTCGCGACCCGATCGTCCCCGCCGGAGCACCCATCGATAGCATCGGCGGCATGGACTGGCGTGACGACCGCATCCGCTCCGCCGCGCGGGGAGAGAACCCGACGCTGCTCGCCGAACTGCCCGGCGGCTACGCGGTGATCGGCGATGTGCAGTTCCTCCCCGGCTACTGCGTGCTGCTCGGCACGGATCCGGAGGCCACCGCGCTGGCGGACCTGCCGCGGGAGGAACGGGTACGGTTCCTCGCCGCCGTCGACCTCCTCGCCACGGCCGTGGAGCACGCCTGCAGAGAGGTCGATCCGGCGTTCCGTCGCATCAACATCGACATCCTCGGCAACACCGACGCCTTCGTCCATGCCCACGTCTGGCCCCGCTACGAGTGGGAAGCGCCCGACCTGAGGTCCTGGCCCGTCTGGCGCTACGACCCCTCGAACTGGCACGACGCCGCCACCCGCCTCGGCCCGCAGCACGACGATCTCCGGGCCCGCATCACGGCCCACCTCCGACGCCTCGCCGCCGCCGACTCGATCTCGATCGCGCGCCGCCCCGCCCCCTGACGCGATCCATCCCCCGCTCCGCCCCTGTCGCGGCCTCACAGACGCACCCCGGACCACCCCGCCCGGCACGTCTCCGACCCCGCACTCGACCCGCACACGGGCCGCAGCGAACCACTCGGGCTACTTCACACTCCCCTGCGTCAGCCCGCCGACGAGCCACTTCTGCAGGAACAGCGCGAGCAGGTAGATCGGGATGAGGCCGGCGAGGCTGGCGGCGGCCATCTGCCCGAACATCACCTCGCGGCCGCCCTGCATGAGCGCGATGCCGACCGGGAGGGTCTGCGAGTCGATGCTCTGCGTGAGCAGCAGCGGGATGAGGAAGTCGTTGTACGCGAGGATGAACACGATGATCGACACGGCCACGATGCCGGGCGCGGTGAGCGGGAGGATGACCGCCCACAGGGTGCGCAGCGGTCCGCAGCCGTCGATCTGCGCGGCCTCGTCGACCTCGAACGGGATCGCGCGGAAGAACCCGTCGAGCAGCCACACGGCGACCGGGGTGAGCAGCAGGCCCTCCACGATGGCGAGCCCGATCACGGAGTCCATCAGCCCGGCAGTGCGCACCAGCACGAACAGCGGGATGATCGCGACGATCGGCGGGGCGACGTAGGCGGAGACGATCAGCCCGAGGGTCTGCTTCCCGCCCGCGCGGAGCCGCGCCATGGCGTAGTTGGCGGGGATCGAGACGACGAGCGACACCAGCACCGCCACGAGCGCGGCACCGAGGGAGTTGCGCAGGTAGGTGAGGATGGGCCAGTTCTCGAACGCGCCCACCCAGTTCTCGAACGCGAGCCGCGAGGGCAGGATGCGGGTGGACAGGATGTCGTCCGGGCTCTTGAACGACATGCCCACCATGTACAGCACGGGCAGGAGGGCGAGCACGATCGCGACGAGGATCACGACCCACTTCACGACGGTGACGAGCACGGACGGGCGACCGGGGCGCGAGATGCTCGAGGTGCGGCTGCGGCGACGACGGCGGCGCGCGTCCGGCACGACCAGCGTGACGGTCGCGCTGTCGGAGGCGTGGTCGGAGGTGCGGAGTGTGAGCGACATGTCAGCTCTCCCTGTGCAGGCGCTGCCGGACGGCGTTGAGCGGCAGGATGACGATGGTGACCAGCACCAGGAACGCGATGGTCTGCGCGGCGGCAGCCCCCACGTCGAAGGTCTGCAACCCGGTGCGGTAGATCTCGAAGCTGCTGACGGTGGTGTCGAAGCCGGGTCCGCCGCCGGTCATGATGAACACCAGGTCGAACACCTTGAACGACACCACGAGCTTGAGCAGCAGCACGGTGACCAGGCTCGGCAGCACGAGCGGGAACGTGATGCGCCAGAACGTCTGCCACACCCCGGCGCCGTCGACCTGCGAGGCCTCGTACACCTCGGTCGGCAGGGTCTGCAGCGCGGCGAACACGAGCAGCACGCAGAAGGGCGTCCACTGCCACGCGTCGACCACGATCAGCGAGACCATCGCCGCCGGGCTAGAGCCGAGGAACAGGAACGGCTCGGCGCCCGGGCTGAACGACTGACCGATGTTGTTGAGCAGCCCGCCGGTGGGGGCGAGCATGAGCTTCCAGATCACGCCCGCCATCACGGGCGGCGTCATCAGCGGCAGCAGGAGCAGCACCCGGATGATCCGTCCGCCCTTGACCGCCGCGTCGAGCGAGAGGGCCACCACGAGACCGGCGACGAGGGCGATCAGGGCGGACGGGATCGCGAAGAGCAGCGACCTGCCGAGGGACGGGAGGGTGACCCCGTCCCCCAGCAGTGCCGCGAAGTTGTCGAACCCGACCCAGTCCGCGAACGGACGCCCCAGCGACGAGTCGGAGAACGACGCGGCGACGATGTAGGCGAGCGGGTAGATCGCGATGATCACGATCGCGAGGATGGCGGGCGCCAGCAGGGCGCGGCCCGTCCACGACGCGCGTCGGGCGCGGCGCCGGGAGGTGACGGGTTGCGACATGAGCTGTCCTTTCGGGTTCGACGAGGCGATCAGTCGGCCAGGGACTGCCAGGTGTCCCAGGTCTGCTGCATCGCCTCTTCCGCGGTCAGGCTGCCCTGCAGCATGAGCGCGAGGTTGTCGCTGAGCGACTGGATCATCTCGGGGGCCTGCGGCGAGGTCGGCCAGGACTGCGCGTTGGGCAGCACCTGGGCGGCGACGGCCGACACCTCCGGCGCGAACTCGATGTACTCCGGGCTCTCCAGGGTGGAGGTGCGCGTGGGGTCGACACCGGAACCGGTCGTGGTGATCAGCTTCTCGTTCGTCTCCTTCGACGAGGCGAACGCGACGAACTGCTTCGCGAGGTCCTCGTCGCTGGCGTTCGGGCTGATGCCCATCGCCCAGCCGGCGTTCAGCGCTCCGGAGACCTTGCCCTCGGGTCCGACCGGCAGCGGCGCGACGCCCCAGCCGTCGACGATCTTCGACTGCTCCGGGTCCTGCGCGAACACGCCCAGGTCGGTCCAGAACTCGATCATGCCGACGGAGCCCGAGAGGAACTGCGGCAGCGCCTGCTCGAACCCGATCTCCAGCGGGCTGGGCAGCGCCGAACCGGAGGCATCGAGCATCGACTGTGCCGCGGCCACCGCGTACTCGGTGTCGAGCTGCGGCATCTGCGGGTCGATCGGGTCGGGCGACATGGTGGCGAGGCGGTTGAAGAAGGTCGAGCCGATGTTGAACGCGCTCTTCGAGCCGAGCAGCGCGTTGCCGTACACGCCGTTCGCCTTCTCGGCGTCGGTGATCTTCTGCGACACCTCGACGTACTCGTCCCACGTGGTCGGGACCTCGACGCCGTTCCGTTCGAAGATCGCCTTGTTGTAGAAGAGCACGTGCGTGTCGCCGTCGATCGGCAGCCCGTAGGTCGCGTCCTCGTACTGCGAGTAGGGGCCGAAGATCGCCTCGATGAAGTCGCCCGAGTCGATGTCCTCGTCGGACTCCACCCAGTCGGTGATGTCGGCGAGCGCCCCGGCGTCGGCGAGCGCGCCGACCGACGTGTACCAGTACTGGATGACGTCGTAGTTGTTGGTGCCGGACTGCGCGTCGAGGATCGCCTTGGTCTGGATCTGGTCGTAGGGCACGACCTCGACCTCGACCTCGACGCCGGTGGAGGCCTCGAAGTCCTCCTCGAGGATCTTGCCCGCACCCTCCTGCGGGGCGGCGATGAGGACCTTGAGGGTCTTGTCGCCGCCGTCGCCGCCGGAGCCCCCCGCGTCGCCGGAGCAGCCGGCGAGCACGAGGCCCGCGACGGACGCCAGGGCGATGACGGGCAGGGCACGGCGCGTCAGCCGCGCGGGGGATGAGGAGCGTCGTTGCACACTCATGGTGCTGTCCTTTCGATGTTCTTTCTCGGGTGAGGGGTTCGTGCTCGGGTGAGGGTGGTGCGGGTTCAGGGCGCTCAGGCGTCGGGCGTCCAGGGGCGGTCGACCTTGTCGCCGTCGACCCAGGGGGTCTTCACGAACACGGCGCGGAAGGTCTCGTCGAACGGGTTCCGCACGAAGTGCTCCTCGTGCGGTGCGGCGCGCAGCACGTCGCCGGTCTCGACGACGCGACGGGTGTCGCGGTCGAGCCAGATCTCGGCGCGCCCCTCGATCACCACGAACGACTCGGTGTGGTGCTCGTGGAGGTGGTTGGCGAACTCGTCGCCGGGCCGCAGCACGACCACGCCGAACGCCGCGTCGTCGCCCTGCGCGAGGTAACCGGGGCCCCAGTCGCCGAACCGGAGGGCGGCCTCGGCGCTGCGCAGCACGTCGGCGCTCATGCGAGCACCCGCGTCTCGGTGGCCTCGCGGAACAGCTCGTAGGCGTCGGCGGGGTCGGTGTCGTCGTGCACCACGGCCCGCACGGCCTGCATCATGGCCGCGGGGTGGGCGCTCTGGAAGATGTTGCGGCCCATGTCCACTCCGGCGGCCCCCGCGCGCACGGCGTTCGAGGCCATCGTGAGGGCGTCCAGCTCGGGCAGCTTCTTGCCTCCGGCCATGATGACGGGCACCGGGCACCCCGCGACCACGTCCTCGAAGCCCTCCTCGCAGTAGTACGTCTTCACGAGCTGGGCGCCGAGCTCCGCGATGATGCGGGTCGCGAGACCGAGGTAGCGGGCGTCGCGCACGAGCTCCTTGCCGACCGCGGTCACGCCGAGCACCGGGATGCCCGCGTCGTAGCCCTGGTCGACGAGCGTGGTGAGGTTGCGGATGCTGCGGCTCTCGTGCTCGCCGCCGACGAACACCTGCACGGCCACGGCGTCGGCGTGGAGGCGCACCGCATCCTGCATCGCCATCGCGGTGTACTCGTCGGAGAGGTCCTTGAGGATCGACGGGCCGCCCGAGGCGCGCAGCACGAGTCCGGCCCTGGTCGCCGGCGGGATCGAGGTGCGCAGGGCTCCGCGGGTGCCCATGAGGGCGTCGGCGTGCGCGGCCAGCGGCGCGATGTTCAGGTCGATGCGCTCCAGCCCCGAGGTGGGTCCCTGGAAGTAGCCGTGGTCGAACGCGAGCATCACGGTGCGCCCGGTCTGCGGGTCGAGGATGCGGGACAGGCGGTTCTGCATGCCCCAGTCGAGGTTCGCCGCTCCCCGGATGTTCTGCGTGAAGCGGACGGCGGGCTGGTCGGCGTGGAACTGCTTCGCGGAGGCGTTGCCTTCGAGGTCTGCCATGGGGTGTCTCCTTCGGTGTCGGGTGGTCGTCGTGGTCGTCAGCCGGCGTGACCGGCGGTCGAGAGTCGGGCGGGGGGCGGGTCGAGGGGGCCGCGGGCGGCGCCGGGCGGCGTGAACAGCGGGGGCAGGTCGGCGCCCGAGATCGACATCACGTCGCGGTAGACGCGGTGCCAGCGGGCGGTCACGGCGCGGTACCGCTCGTGCTCGGCGGGGTCGACGCGCTCGATGCGGTCGGGCTCGCCCATCGGCGGGAGTTCTGCGCCGACACCTCGGGCGGCCAGCCGGGCGGCACCGTACGAGGTGGCCTCGGGTGCGGGTGTGACGCGGGTGTCGAGCCCGGTGACGCCCGCGATGACCCGCGGCCACAGGGCGCCCGCGCTGGATCCCCCGGTGAACGTGACGGCGCCCTCGGCGACCGCACGCCCGGCGGTGAGCGACGACAGGATCTCGAGGTGCGCGCTGGCGACGATCGCCGCGGACTCCTCGATCGCCCGGATGAACGCGCCGCGCGAGGAGCGGGCCGCGTCGTTGATGTCGAAGCCGACGAACGCGGGGGCCGCGTGGTGCCAGGCGTCGGCCTGCATCACGTTCGCCATGGTCGCGACCACGCCGTTCGCCCCCGCGGGGACCTCGGCCGCCCACTGCTCCATCACGGCGAATGCGGAGGTGCCGGACGCGCGACCGAGCTGGGCGGCGTCGGGGCACATCGCGTCGCGGAACCACCGCATCGCGAGGCCGGAGAGGAAGCCGATGCCCTCGACCATCCAGGTGCCCGGATCGACGTGGCACAGGGTGCGCAGGCGCCGCTCCGGGTCGATCAGCGGCTCCGTGGTCACGGCCGTGGTCTGCCAGAAGGTGCCGGCGACGATCGTCGGCAGCCCCTCGCGCGCCGCGATGCCGTGCAGCGCGAGCTGCGTGTCGGCGCCGCCCGCGACCACCGGCGTCCCCGCGGGCAGCCCGGTCGCGGCCGAGGCCTCCGCGGTCACGGCACCGACGACCTGCCCGCACTCGACCACGGGCGGCAGGATGCGACGGTCGATGCCGACGAGCCCGGCGAGCTCGTCCGACCAGTCGCGCGCCCGCAGGTCGAACAGGGCCGAGCTGGAGCCGCTGGTGGGCTCGGTCACGAACGCCCCGGTGAGCCGCGTGGCGACCCAGTCGCTGAGCATCCCGAAGTGGCGGGCGGCGGCGAGCACGTCGGGCTGGTGGCGGGCGATCCACCGCAGCCGGGCGGGGGCCGTGATCGACACCCAGTCGCCCGCGGTGCGGTACACCTCGTCGGCCACGCCCTCGGCCACCAGCTCCTCGGCCTCGGCGCGCGCCCGGCCGTCGGTGTTGGGGCACGCCCACAGCTCGCGCCCCTCGGCGTCGGACAGCACGAAGCCCTCACGCATGCTCGACGCGGCGACCGCGGCCACGCGTCGCTCGCCCAGCCGCGCGACCACCTCGGACACGGCGCCCGCGATGGCCGTCCAGCCGCCATCGGTGTCGAACACGGTGCCGCCGGGGTGACCGGGCACGGCGACGTGGCTCCACTCGCGGGCGGCCTGAGTGACCAGGCGACCCTCGATGTCGAAGGCGAGGGCACGCGCGGAACCGGTGCCCGCGTCGATCGCGAGGAAGACGTCGCTCAGCGCTCCCATCGCAGCTCACCTCCCGCGAGGAACCGCTCGATCTCGGCGGCGAGCATGTCGGCGCCGCGGGCGAGGGTCTGGTGGGTGGCGCCGGCGAGGTGCGGGGTGAGGATGAGGTTCGGCTGGGCGACCAGGTCGCGCCACGGACCGTCGGGCTCGTTCACGTCGAGCGCGACACCGGCGAGGTGTCCGCTGCGCAGCCCGTCGAGCAGCGCCTGTTCGTCGACGAGCGACTCCCGGGCCGTGTTGATCAGGAACGACCCCTGCGGCATGCGGGCGATCTGCTCGGCGCCGATCAGGTGGCGGTTGTCGGCGGTCGCCCTGGCGTGCACGCTCACGACGTCGCTGCCGGCGAGCAGCGCGTCCAGGTCGGACACGATGGTCGCATCGGTCACCGTCGCCGGATCGACGTAGGGGTCGTACGCCGCGATGGTGGCGCCGAGCGCCCTGGCCCGCGCGGCGACGAGCCGGGCGACGTTGCCGTAGCCGATCAGCCCGAGGCGCAGGCCCTTCACCTCGCGCCCGAACCACCTGGCGCCCTCGAACGTCGACTCCGCGAGCGGCCGCCCCTCGGCCACGCGCTCGTCGACGTCGCGCAGCGATGCGGGCACGTTCCGCACGATCGAGATGAGGAACCCGATCGTGAGGTCGGCCACGGCGTCGGCGTTCTTGCCCGGCGTGGTGGTCACGCGCACGCCGCGCTCGCGGGCCGCGGCGAGGTCGACGTTGACGGGTCCGCCGCGCGCGCAGCCGAGCAGCCGCAGCCCGGGGAGCGCGGCGAGCACGTCGGCTGTGAACGGCGCGGCATGGAACGCGACCACGTCGTACCCCTGCGCGAGCCGCGCGACCTCGGCCGGGTCGCCCTCGAACTCGTGGATCGACGAGGCGTCCCACGTCGGCTCCGCGATCGTCATGGTGGCCGTGTCCACGGGGATCCCCCGCTGCGCGAACGCGCGGGTGAACACCTCGGCGGTCATGTAGCTGTCGCCGATGACGAGGATGCGGTGGTCGGTCATGTGCGGGTCTCCCGGTGGGGTCGGTGGGGCGGGTGCGGGTCAGCGGAGGGCGGCGGGGTAGCGGCCGGACGCGGTCTCGTTCGAGATGCCGGCGGCGTCGAACCCGGTGTCGACGCTCACGCGCAGACGGTCGGTGCGCACGGATGCGCGGGAGAAGTCGATGGGCTGTCCGCCCTGGTCGTACGCGACGGCCTCGACGACGACGATCGGGTGTCCCGGCTCCACTTCGAGCAGCCCGGCCAGCATGCGGTCGGCGGACACGGCCTCGATCGTGCGGTGCATGCGCGCGATGCGCACCCCGGTGACCCGGGTGATGGCGGCGTACAGGCTCGCGCGCGGGTCCCGCAGGTCGGGCAGCACCCCGGCGAACCGCGTCGGGAGGTAGTTGATCACGTGCACGGCCGTGCGGGCGCCGACGGCACGCACGCGCTCCAGCACGAAGCCCATGCCGTCGGCGGAGTCGCGTCCGACGACCGCGGCCGCCCACGACGGCAGCGGCTCGATGCCCGCGCGGAGGATCTCCGAGCTCAGGGCGCTGCGGCCGTCTTCGCTGTATTCGCCCAGCAGGCTGGGGGCCGAGGGCAGCGTCCAGGCGGAGGGGCCCTGCGCACGCTCGACGAAGGCACCCTTGCCCTGCTGGCGGGAGATGATCCCGGCGGTCTCCAGCCGCGACAGCGCGTCGCGGACCGAGGTGCGGGAGGCAGCGAAGTGGGCGCGCAGCTCGTTCTCGCTGGGCAGGCGGTCGCCCGGACCCCAGGTGCCGTCGGCGATCTGCGCCTCGACGGCGCGCATGATCTGGAACCAGATGGGTGCCGTCGACGTGCGGTCGAGCGGCGGCAGGGTGAGCGGGGACATTCCGGCCTCTTCGGTGAGCGGGTGCGGAGACCTCGGCGTCTCCGAGCCGGACGACTCCTGTCCGGACATGTATCGATCATCGCGGAGCACATGTCTCCTCTGAAGAGACAAGTCAGAACTTCGCCGCCGCGATCCCCTCTCGGCTCTTTATATGGGCGCGATCAGGCGTTTCCTTGCGTCACCCTGTATCGACGACCGCGCTCGTCCCGCCCGGCCCCGCCCACTCGACCCTCCCCGTCGATACAAGTCCTCCCCCGTCCGCGTCTCGTCACCCCTCGGGGACCCCCGCCCCCTCCCGTGAGGCGGGATCGAAAACGCGCCTCCGACGTCTCCGCGGCGCGCGTTCGATCCCGCATGCGGCGGGCGGGGGCGACGGGGTGAGATCAGAGCGCGAGGTGAAGTCGCAGCACCTCGTCGAGCGCGCCCATCAGCTCCGCGGGCACCCAGCCCACCGGGCGCACGATGCGGGCCACGGCGATGGTGCGCACCTGCTCGGCTTGCGCCTTGCTGTCTCGGTCGAGGCCGGTCGCGGCTGCGGGCAGCAGCACCTGGAAGGGCCACACGCGCTCCGTCGCCGTCGTGAGCGGCACCACGGTGACCGTGGCGCCCGGGCGACGGATCGCCACCGCGTTGGCGGTGTTGTTGCTCACCACGACCGCCGGCCGCGTCTTGCGCGCCTCGGAACCGATGCCCGGGTCGAACGAGGCGAGGACGATCTGCCCACGGCGGAGCAGCGCGACCGCGACGTCACTCACGCCGAAGCCAGGCCATCGTCGGCGGCGGAGTCCCACTCCTCGTCGTACCCCTCGCCGTAGGCCTCGGCATAGGCGTCGGCGAGCCGGCTCTCGCGGAGGAGCCGAACCGCGTCCTGGATCGCCGCCGACCGGGACGGGTAGCGGCCCTCGAGCGTCTGCGCGTCGAGGAAGGCGAGGTCGCCGTCCGGCAGACTCAGGCTGATCTTCGCGGTGCTCACGCGGCCATCCTACCCCGGTAGCACCACGGGTACCACCGCCCCCATGCCCGGTGCGGGACGGAAAACGCACCCCCCGGCGCCTTCCGGGGCGCACTTTCGATCCCGGACGCGCACCCCCGGCCCGCCGCCCGGATGCGGGATGGAAAACGCACCCCCGAATGGCTCCGGAGGTGCGTTTTCGATCCCGCGCGGGGGCGCAGGCGGGCTGGGGGTGGGGTCAGCGCTTGCCGGCGATCTGACGGCCGACGATCTCGCGCATGATCTCGTTCGTCCCGCCGTAGATGCGGTGCACGCGCGCGTCGAGGAACGCCCGCGCGATGGGGTACTCGGTGATGTAGCCGTAGCCGCCGTGCAGCTGCACCCCGGCGTCGAGCACCTCCCACTCGCGCTCGGTCGCCCAGAACTTGACCTTCGCGGCCTCCTCGGCCGACAGCTTGCCGCCCTTGTAGGCCAGCAGCGCGCGGTCGATGTAGGCCCACAGCGCGTCGACCGTGGTGGCCATGTCGGCGATCTGGAAGCGGCTGTTCTGGAAGTCGATGATCCGCTCGCCGAACGCCTCGCGGTCGCGGGTGTACGCCACGGTCCAGTCGAGCGCGGCCTGCGCGGCTGCGGCTCCGGCGACCCCGATCGACAGGCGCTCGAGCGGCAGGTTCATCATCAGCTGGATGAAGCCCTTGCCCTCGACGCCGCCGATGAGGTTCTCCTCCGGCACGAACACGTCGCTGAACGACAGCTCGGCGGTGTCGTGCCCGTGGAAGCCCATCTTGCTGAGCTTCTTGCCGTGCTCGAAGCCCTCCATGCCGTCTTCGATCAGCACGAGGCTGAAGGCGTCGGGGCGGTTGCCCTCGCCGGTCTTGACGAACGTGACGACCAGGTCGGCCGTGGCGCCGGACGAGATGAACGTCTTCGCGCCGTTCACGAGGTACCCGCCGTCGACCTTCTTGGCGGTGGTCTTGATGCCGCGCAGGTCGGAGCCGGCGCCCGGCTCGGTCATGGCGAGCGCACCGACGACCTCGCCGGTGGCCATGCGCGGCAGCCACTTCTGCTTCTGCTCCTGCGTGCCCATGTGCACGAGGTACGGCACGGCCAGGTCGTCCTGGATGCCGAAGGCTCCGGCGAGAGAGCCGGCGCCGGCGGCGATGACCTCTTCGTTCACGATCGCGCGGAAGCGGTAGTCCTGCAGCATGCCCGCGCCGCCGAACTCCTCGGGGACCGACAGTCCGATGATGCCCGCCTCACCCGCGGCGCGCATGGTGTCGCGGTCGACCTCTCCCGCGGCGTCCCACTTCTCGATCGCCTCGCCCGTCACGTGGCGCTTGACGAAATCCTTGACGAGGTCCCGGAAAGCCTCGTGGTCCTCTTCGTAGATGTCGCGTTCCATGCCGTCCTCCCGAACGTGTCGTGCCTCATTGCTCCGGCGATTCTACGGCCGACGGCGGGCCCGGCAGGGGACATTGTGAGAATGCATCCCACGGATCGTGACACTCGGTACCGGGGTTGTGGGAAGCCTCAATCGGCTCATCGACGGCGCGCCGGGACGCGGCGGGATCGCCGACCGGGAGACTCGGGGCATGCAGGAAGTCTGGCCGTACATCACCGCCCTGTGGTTCACCGTCGCACTCCTCGCCGGAGGATTCGCCCGCACGCGGGGGCGCTCGGCGTGGGTGTGGTTCCTGCTGACGCTGTTCACCGGACCGATCGCGGCGTTCCTCCTCGTCGTCTGGCCATCCGTCGAGACGCGCAGCCCGCGCTGAGGGCAGCCGGGCGTCAGTGCGCGTAGTCGGGCGCCGCGGGCAGCCCGAAGAACTCCTCGAGCGTGTGATACCCGCCCTCGTGGTACGCCGCCGCGAGGTCGACGCCGACGTACCGCAGGTGCCACGGCTCGGGCGCGTAGCCGGTCACGGGCGTGCCGACGTCTTCGTAGCGCACGATGAAGCCGAACTCCCAGGCGTGCGCGGCGACCCAGTCGCTCTGGCCCGTGCCGCCGAACCCGTCGAGGCCGCCGCAGCCCGCATCGCACGCCACCACATCCAGCGCCAGGCCGGTCTGGTGCTCGCTGTGCCCGGGGCGCGCCGAGCCGGCGTCGGCCTCGGCCTGCCCCTGGGCACGGACGTGCGAGTCGTAGGTCGAGACCTGGAGCCCGTACGAGCGGTAGCCGTTGTTCGCGCCCAGCCGCCCGACGCCTGCCGCCTGAGCGGCATCGGCCATCGCGCCGACGGCGGCGGCCACGTCGGGGCGCACGAGGCCGGAGGGCGTGGTCATCTGCAGGGGCACGGCGTCGAGGAGCGCCGGCTCGTAGTCGGCCGGGGTCAGCGGAAGACCCTTGTTCACGACGACCCAGACGCGGGCGGGGTCGGTCAGCGAGATGCACGGCGCGTTGCCGGCGACCACCGCCTCGCGGAACGCCGCACCGCCACCGAACCCGGCGATCGTCGCCGCGTCGTCACCGTTCGCGATGGCCTGCTGCACCCCGGGCTCGGCGCACGGGTCGGCCGCAGGGATCGCCGCCGTCCGCACCGCCGGCACCTGCGCGACGGCGACGGGCCGCGGCATCGCGTCGGCCGCCGACGAGGGGAGCACGGGCGTCGAGGCGATCGAGAAGAGCACGCCGAGCGCGGCGACGGCCAGCCCCACGGGCAGCGCGGGACCGGAGATCGGGGAGCGCGGAGCCGCATGCTGGGCAAGCGGCGGAACGGTCATTGCCTCATTCTCTCATTCGAAGATCTCTGCGACGCCCGCTTGTGCTTTCTTCGTCTTTCTGTTCGAATGAGGGGATGCGGTGGCAGGGGCAGAAGCTGGGCGACGTCGACGAGGCGGCGCTGCCCGGGCTGGAGGAGCGCCGCGGCGTGCTGCGCACCGTGAAGACCCCGGCGTTCGAGGGCATGACCTTCCATGAGGTGCTGTCGAAGTCGGCTCTCAACCACGTGCCCGGCGCCTCGCGCATGCCGTTCGCCTGGACCATCAACCCCTACCGCGGCTGCTCCCATGCCTGCACTTACTGTTTCGCCCGCGGCACGCACGAGTACCTCGACCTCGACGGCGGCGCCGACTTCGACTCGCAGATCGTGGTCAAGGTCAACGTGGTCGAGGTGCTGGAGCGAGAGCTGCGGCGGGGCAGCTGGAACCACGAGACCGTGGCGCTCGGCACGAACACCGATCCGTACCAGCGCGCGGAGGGCCGCTACGCTCTCATGCCCGGCATCATCCAGGCGCTCGCGACCTCGGGCACGCCGATCTCGATCCTCACCAAGGGCACGCTGATCCGCCGCGACATCCCCCTGCTGGTGAAGGCGGCCGAGCGGGTGCCGGTCGACGTGCAGATGTCGATCGCGATGTACGACGACGCCCTGCAGAAGGCGATCGAGCCGGGAGCGCCCACCACCCAGGCGCGGCTCGACACGGTGCGCGCCCTGGCCGATGCCGGGTTCCCCGTGACCGTGTTCCTCATGCCGATCCTGCCGCACCTCACCGACTCGGTGGAGGCGATCGACACCGGCCTCCGCCGCATCAAGGAGTCGGGGGCACGCACCGTCATCTACGGGGCGCTGCATCTGCGGCCGGGGGTCAAGCCGTGGTTCTTCGAGTGGCTCGAGCGCACGCGCCCCGACCTCGTGTCGTCGTACCGCGGGCTGTACCCCGGCGCGTCGGTCGAAGCCCCCAAGCCGTACCGCCAGTGGCTGGCACGGCGGGTGCGACCGCTCATCCGCCTGCACGGCCTCGACGCCCGGCACGAAGACGACTACCCCCGCCGCGGGTTCCGGCCGGGGCAGGGGCACACCGCGTCGAGCACGCCGACCGCCGGCACGGTCGCCTTCCGACAGACCGGGCCCGCCGCGACACCCCCGCAGCCGATGCTGTTCTGAGCCGTCCGGTCGGGAGGGCCTCCGGGGCCGCGTAGGCTCGGGGATCATGGCGATCGGTTCCACCCTCCACACGTTCGACGTGCAGCTCGCCGACACCGATCGCGGGGTCTACGACGACTACTCGCTGCGGGTGGCGCGGCATCCCTCCGAGACCGACGCCTACATGCTCACGCGGGTGCTGGCGTACGGGCTCGAGTTCGGCGAGGGCATCGCGTTCGGCGGCAGCGTGTCCGACACCGAGGAGCCCGCGGTGCTCGTGCGCGACCTCACCGGGCGGATCGTCACCTGGATCGAGGTCGGCGCGCCCGACGCGGAGCGCCTGCACCACGCCAGCCGTCTCGCCGAGCGCACCGTGGTGTACACGCACCGCGACCCCGCGAAGGTGATGGCGCCGTGGGCGGACAAACGCATCCATCGCGCCGAGGACATCCGCGTCCACAGCTTCGACCCCGGGTTCATCGACACCGCGACGCCGCACCTGGAGCGCCGCAACACCCTGACCCTCACCGTGACGGAGCGCGTGCTCTACCTCGACCTCAACGGCACGAGCCTGGCGACCGCGCTGCACGAGCACGAGCTCGGCTGACGCCCGGGTGATGCCGGGGTGCGAAGCGCGGAAAGGCCCCGGAGAACGAGGTCTCCGGGGCCTTTCCGATCCGAAGGCGATCAGGCGGTGAGGTCGGCCCTCGACGGCTGACGCCCGGCGATCTCCTCGATCACGTCGTCGTCCAGGCGGGCGTTCTCGAACGGCGCCTCGATCTCGGCACGCTCCAGCAGCTCGTTCATGCGACGCTGGCGCTGACGCGTGATCAGCGTCACCACGCGACCCGAGCGACCGGCGCGGCCCGTGCGACCCGACCGGTGCAGGTAGGTCTTGTACTCGTCGGGGGCGTCGGCCTGCACGACCAGGTCGATGTCGTCGACGTGGATGCCGCGCGCCGCGACGTCGGTCGCCACGAGCACGTTCACGCGACCCGAGGTGAGCTTCTCCAGGTTGCGCGTGCGCTTGGCCTGGTTCAGGTCGCCGTGCAGCGACACCGCGGGGATGCCGGCGTCGTCGAACTGCTCCGCCAGCATCTCGGCGTAGGCGCGGGTGCGGGCGAACACGAGCGTCTTGCCCTCGCGGTCGACGAGCGACGTGAGGATGTCGGCCTTGTCGCGGTGCTCGATCACCAGCACCCGGTGCTCGATCGTGCTCGACTCCTGGTCCTCCCCGGCGACCTCGTACACGGCCGGGTCCACGAGGAACTCGTCGACGAGCGCGGCGACCTCGCGGTCGAGCGTCGCGGAGAACAGCAGCTTCTGGCTGCCCTCGGCGGTGCGGCGGAGGATGCGCTGCACGGGCTCGACGAACCCGAGCTCGCACATGTGGTCGGCCTCGTCCAGCACCGCGATGCGGCAGTCGGACAGGTCGAGCTTGTCCTGGTTCATCAGGTCCTCGACGCGTCCGGGCGTGCCGATCACGATGTCGACGCCCTTCTTGAGCGCACCCACCTGGCGGCCCTGCGGCACACCGCCGTAGATCTGCGTGGTGAACAGTCCGACGCTGCGGGCGATCGGCTGGATCGTGCGGTCGATCTGCAGCGCGAGCTCGCGCGTCGGGGCGAGGATGATCGCGCGCGGGGCACGACCGAACTCGCGGCGCTTGCCCGCCTGCGACTGGAGCACGCGCTCCACGAGCGGCGCGCCGAACGCGATGGTCTTGCCGGAGCCGGTGCGACCGCGGGCGAGCACGTCGCGCCCCTCCAGCACGGCCGGGATGCTGGCCGCCTGGATCGGGAAGGGCGTCTCGGCGCCGAGGTTCTTCAGCGTCTCGGTGATGTTCGAGCCGAGCCCGAGGTCGGCGAAGGTCACGTTCTCGACCTCGACGGCCTGCACGGCCTGCGCTTCGAGGCGCTCGTGCACCACGTCGGCGCCCGGGGTGAAGGCGTCCTTGGGCTTGGCGTTCCAGTCGCTGCGGCTGGGGCGCTCCTCCCGGCGCGGACGCTCGGTGCGGTAGGCGCCACCGGTCGAGGCGCGGGGACGCTCCCGCTCCCCGTCGAACGCGCGCTGCGTGCGGTCGCGGTCGAAGGCCCGGCGGGCGCGGTCGGCGTCGTACGAG
>NZ_SSDQ01000157.1:0-7294 GCF_004794315.1 Microbacterium sp. PF5
CATCGTCGGCGGCGGCGGCCGCGTCTTCCGCGGCGGCGTTGTCGGCGGCGAGCTCGTCTGCGGCGACGTCGGCGGCGATGTCCGCCGTGTCGTCCTCGGCGAGCGGCGCGACGAGCGAGTCGTCGGTCGCGGGAGCCGTGGGCTCCGTCACCGGATCCGCGGCACCAGCCGGGAGATCGAGAGCGGAGGGGTTGTGGTCATTGTTCTCATCGGCCATCTCTGGCGTACTCCCTGCACGGGCACCGGGTGCTCCGTGAAATCTCATGCGGTACCCGCGGGTTCCGCGAACTCAATCGGCGTGCGACCGGCTCTGGGCTCTGGTCGCGTGGGGCATGGGCCCCGAAGTCTGCGTCGATGCGTGTCGCGGCGGCGCCGTTCATCGCATCACAGGTCATTATCGCACCACATGGCCCCGTTCGCGGCATCGGTGATGATGGCGCGTTTTCCCCGGGGCCGTTCTCGCCCCATCCATAGCACTCGCTGAGATAATCCTGAACATGAGCGAGCAGCGCACCCGCCCCGTCGTCTACGCCGTCTGGTTGATCGTCGCGGCCGTCATCGGGTGGTTCGCCGCCTTCCAGCTCACGATGGACAAGTTCATCCAGCTCGCCAACCCCGACGCCGACCTCAGCTGCAACGTGAGCGTCATGATCCAGTGCGGGAAGAACCTCGGCTCGTGGCAGGGCGAGGTGTTCGGCTTCCCGAACCCGATCATCGGCATCGCCGGCTGGATGGCGCCGCTGTTCATGGGCGTCGCCCTGCTCGCCGGCGCCCGCTTCCCCCGCTGGTTCTGGCTCACGTTCGGCGCCGGAATCACCTTCGCCTTTGGGCTCGTCTGCTGGCTGATCTGGCAGAGCCTGTACGCCCCCAACCTCGGCGTGCTCTGCCCCTGGTGCATGCTCACCTGGTCTGTCACGATCCCCACGTTCTTCGCGACCATGCTCCACCTCACCCGCAACGGGAGCTTCACGAGCAACGAGAAGACCCAGGCCCGCGCGAACCGCCTCATGGCGTGGGTGCCGCTCGCGACCGTCCTGGCCTACGCCGTGGTGATCCTGCTCGCGCAGCTGCGCGGGCTCGACCTGCTGGGCGAGGTCATCGGCATGGTCTTCTGAGCCGGCCGCACGCACGACGAAGCCCGTCCGCCTTTTCGGCGGACGGGCTTCGTCGTGTGGTCGTCAGTCGAACCAGATGCCCAGCTCCCGGGCGGCCGACTCCGGGCTGTCCGAACCGTGCACCAGATTCTGCTGCACCTTCAGGCCCCAGTCGCGCCCGAAGTCGCCGCGGATCGTGCCGGGCGCGGCGGTCGTCGGGTCGGTGGTGCCGGCGAGCGAGCGGAACCCCTCGATGACCCTGTTGCCCGCGAGCCGGATCGCGACGGAGGGCCCCGACATCATGAACTCCAGCAGCGGCTCGTAAAACGGCTTGCCCTCGTGCTCGGCGTAGTGCTGCGCGAGCAGGTCGCGGTCGGGCTCGACCAGGCGGATGTCGACGAGCGCGTAGCCCTTCGCCTCGATGCGGGCGAGGATCGCGCCGGTGAGGCCGCGGGCGACGCCGTCGGGCTTGACGAGGACGAGGGTTTCTTCGGTGGCCATGTCATTCACTCTCTGTCTGAGTCTCGGTCGAGGGCTGAGCGGGACGTCGTGCGTCGAGCCGAGCCCCCATGATGGTCGCATACGCCCACATGCCGCCGAAAATCAGCACGACGAGCAGCACCGCCGGCACGGCGATCGCCGCCAGGGCCACGATGATCTGCACGATCCAGCCGGCGGCGATCGCCCCCGGCTTCGTGATGAGTCCCGCGATCACGATGCACGCGAGGGCCAGCACGGCACCGCCGACGATGCCCCACCACTGCTCGATGCCCGCCGGCAGCGCCTTGAGGCCGAACAGCGTCAGACCCACGAGGAACACCACGATCGCCTCGAAGCCGAGCACGATCGGGGCGAGCTTCTGCACCAGTGTGCGCGGCGGACGGGGCCGGCGCGCGGGGCGGGAGGACGCGGCGCCGGCACTCATGCGCGCCACCCCGCCTTCCAGTCCTCGTCCTCCGAGAGCGCGATGGCCTCCCCCGCGAGCACGACCGATCCGGCGATGATCACCGCGCGGCGGTCGGAGGCGGCCGCCCACTCGCGCGCCGCATCGGCGGCGTCGGCCAGAGACGGGTGGACGGTCGCCCGGCGGCCCGACTGCTCGACGAGGTCGGCGATCATGTCGGCGTCGCTCGCACGATCCGACTCGGGCGCGGTCGCGAACACGTGCGCCGCGGCCGGCGCGAGAGTCGCCACGATGCCCGCCGCGTCCTTGTCGGCCAGGATCCCCAGCACCAGACCCCACTCGTCGAAGTCGAAGCTGTCGTCGAGGGCCTGGGCGAGCGCGGCGGCGCCGTGCGGGTTGTGCGCGCCGTCGACGATCACCGTCGGCGCGATGCCGAGCAGCTGCAGCCGCCCCGGCGAGGTGCTCCCCTGCAGGCCGTCCGAGATGATGCCGCCCGCGATGGCCTGCGAGGCACCGCCGATCAACGACTCCACCGCCGCGACCGCGAGGGCGGCGTTGTGCCCCTGGTGCGCACCGTACAGCGGCAGGTACTCCTCGGCGTACTGCCCGGCCAGGCCGCGGATCGTGAGCAGCTGCCCGCCGACCGCGAGCTTCTGCTCTGCGAGACCGAAGTCCTCGCCCTCGAACGCGATGGTCGCGTGCCGTTCGGCGGCCACGCGACGCAGCACCTCGGCGGCCTCCGCGGGCTGCTGCGCCGAGACGACCGCTGCGCCCTCCTTGATGATGCCGGCCTTGACCTCCGCGATCTTCGCGATCGTGTCGCCCAGGCGGTCGGCGTGGTCGATGTCGATCGGCGCGAACACCGCCACGTCGCCGTCGGCCGTGTTCGTGGAATCCCACTCGCCGCCCATGCCCACCTCGAGCACCAGCACGTCGACCGGGGCGTCGGCGACCGCGACGAAGGCCAGCACCGTCAGCAGCTCGAAGAACGTGAGGGGTTCCTCGCCTTCGGCCTCCAGCTCGGCGTCGACGATCGCGACGAACGGCTCGATCTCGTCCCAGGCGTCGGCCACGGCCTCATCGGCGATCGGCTCGCCGTCGATCATGATGCGCTCCGTGAAGCGCTCCAGGTGCGGGCTCGTGAACAGGCCCGTGCGCAGGTCGTGCGCGCGCAGCAGGCTCTCGATCATCCGTGCGGTCGAGGTCTTGCCGTTCGTCCCGGTGATGTGGATCACGCGGTACGTGCGCTGCGGGTCGTCCAGGTACTGGAGCACGCGGGCCGTGCGCTCCTTGCGCGGCTGCACCCACCGCTCCCCCGCGCGGCTCAGCAGCGTCTCGTAGACGGCGTCCGCCCTGTCCCTCGCGCTCATGCGCCCACCCTCTCCAGGTTCGTGTCGATCGTGACGATCAGGGGCGCCTTGCCCGCCCCGAGGGCCTTCGCCCCACTGCGGTGCACGCCGTCGCCGGGGCTCGTGACCTCGTCGACGAGACGGTCGAGCTCGTCCGTGGACTGCACCGCGAACGCGACGGCGAGGGTCTCCGCGGCGATCAGCTCGGCGTGCGCCTCCAGCGCCGGAGCCTCCGCGGGCGCCGCATTCAGCGCCAGCACGATGCGGTCGCTCACGTCGAGCCCCGCGTTCTTGCGCGCCTCCTGCACCACGCGGATCGCGTCGCGCGCGAGCCCCTCGGCCTCCAGCTCCGGCGTGGTGCGGGTGTCGAGCAGCACGAAGCCGCCCGACGGCACGATCGCCAGGGCCTCGCCCTCGGGCCGGCCCGTCGTCTCCAGCACGAGCTCGTACTCCGCCGGCTCCAGCGCGATGCCGCCGGCGGTGACGACGCCGTCGCTCTCCGACCAGTCGCCCGAGCGCGCTGCCTGGATCGCCTTCTGCACGTCCTTGCCCAGTCGCGGACCGGCCGCCCGCGCGTTCACGCTCAGCCGGTGGCTGATGCCGTACTCCGCCGCGGCGTCCTCCGTGAGGGACACGAGCTCGACGGACTTCACGTTCAGCTCCTCGCGGAGGATGTCCTCGAACTGCCCGAGGTCGCCCGCCAGCGGCGACACGACGGTGAGGCGCGCGAGCGGCAGCCGCACGCGCAGCTTCTCCTTCTTGCGCAGCGCGTTGCCCACGCTCGACAGCTCGCGCACGGCGTCCATCGCGTCGCGGATCTCGTCGGCCGCCGGGAACTGCCCGGCGTCCGGCCAGTCCTGCAGGTGCACGCTGCGGCCGCCGGTGAGGCCCTGCCACACGCGCTCGCTGACCAGCGGCACGAGCGGGGCGGCCACGCGGCACAGCGTCTCCAGCACGGTGTAGAGCGTGTCGAACGCCTCGCGGCTCTGCGGGTCGTCGGTGACGCCCACCCAGAACCGGTCGCGCGACCGGCGGATGTACCAGTTGGTCAGGACCTCGGCGAAGTCGCGCAGGCGGGCCGACGCGGTGGTCGAGTCGAGGCCTTCCAGGTCGGCCCGCACCTCGCGCACCAGATCGCCCAGGCGCGCCAGGATGTAGCGGTCGAGCACGTCGGTGGAGGAGGTGGACCACGACGCCTCGTACCCGCCGTCGCCCGACGCGTTGGCGTAGGTGGCGAAGAAGTACCACGAGTTCCACAGCGGCAGCAGGAACTCCCGCACGCCGGAGCGGATGCCCTCCTCGGTGACGATCAGGTTGCCGCCGCGCAGCACGGCGCTCGACATGAGGAACCAGCGCATGGCGTCGGAGCCGTCGCGGTCGAGCACCTCGGACACGTCGGGGTAGTTGCGCAGCGACTTCGACATCTTGTAGCCGTCGCTGCCGAGCACGATGCCGTGGCAGCTGACGCCCGTGAACGCCGGGCGGTCGAACAGCGCGGTCGACAGCACGTGCATGACGTAGAACCAGCCACGGGTCTGGCCGATGTACTCCACGATGAAGTCCGCCGGGGAGTGCGAGTCGAACCACTCCTGGTTCTCGAACGGGTAGTGCACCTGTGCGTACGGCATCGAGCCGGAGTCGAACCACACGTCGAACACGTCCTCGATGCGGCGCATCGTGCTCTTGCCCGTCGGGTCGTCGGGGTTCGGGCGCGTCAGGTGGTCGATGTACGGCCGGTGCAGGTCGACCTCGCCCTCCGGGTTGCGCGGCAGCGTGCCGAAGTCGCGCTCCAGCTCCTCCAGCGACCCGTACGCGTCGACGCGCGGGTACTCGGGGTCGTCGCTCTTCCAGATCGGGATCGGCGAGCCCCAGTAGCGGTTGCGGCTGATGGACCAGTCGCGCGCGCCCTCGAGCCACTTGCCGAACTGTCCGTGCTTGACGTTCTCCGGCACCCAGGTGATCTGCTCGTTGTTCGCGAGCATGTCGTCCTTGATGTCGGTGACGCGGACGAACCAGCTCGACACGGCCTTGTAGATCAGGGGGTTCCGGCACCGCCAGCAGTGCGGGTACGAGTGCTCGTAGCTCTGCAGGCGCACCAGACGCCCGTTGTCGCGGATGATCCGCACGAGCGGGCTGTTGGCGTCCATCCACAGCTCGCCCGCGACATCGGTCACGTTCGGCAGGAAGCGGCCGCCGTCGTCGAGCGACAGGATCGTCGGGATGCCCGCGGCCCCCGCCACGCGCTGGTCGTCCTCACCGTAGGCGGGCGCCTGGTGGACGATGCCGGTGCCGTCGGTCGTGGTGACGTAGTCGTCGACGAGGATGCGCCAGGCGTGCTGGGTGCCGTAGGTCTCCTCGTCGGCGTAGTAGTCGAACAGCCGGTCGTACGTGATGTCGGCCAGCTCCGCGCCGCGCAGCGTCGCGTCGACCGCGGCCGCCGCCTCCTCCGCGCTCTCGTAGCCGAGGTCCTTGGCATAGCCGCCCAGCAGGTCCTTCGCGAGCAGGTAGCGGTGCGCCGACGATTCGACGGCGACCAGGTCGGCCGAGGGCGCGCCGCGCCCCTGATGCACGTCCGCCGCGCCCGCAGGCCCCGCGGGGAGCACGACGTACTCGATGTCGGGCCCCACGGCGAGCGCGAGGTTGGTCGGCAGCGTCCACGGGGTGGTCGTCCAGGCGAGCGCGCGCACGCCGGTGAGCCCGAGCGCCTCGGCCTTGGCGCCGGTGAGCGGGAAGGTCACGGTCACCGACGGGTCCTGGCGCATCTGGTACACGTCGTCGTCCATGCGCAGCTCGTGCGCGGAGAGCGGGGTCTCGTCGCGCCAGCAGTACGGCAGCACGCGATAGCCCTCGTAGGCGAGTCCCTTGTCGTACAGGGTCTTGAAGGCCCACAGCACGCTCTCCATGTAGCCGAGGTCGAGCGTCTTGTAGCCGCGCTCGAAGTCGACCCAGCGCGCCTGGCGGGTGACGTAGTCCTGCCACTCGTGCGTGTACTTCAGGACGGACGAGCGCGCCTTCTCGTTGAAGACGTCGATGCCCATCTCCTCGATCTCGCGCTTCTCCGTGATGCCGAGCTGCTTCATCGCCTCGAGCTCGGCGGGAAGACCGTGCGTGTCCCATCCGAAGACGCGGTCGACCTTCTTGCCGATCATGGTCTGGAAGCGCGGGAACACGTCCTTCGCGTAGCCGGTCAGGAGGTGGCCGTAGTGGGGCAGCCCGTTGGCGAAGGGAGGGCCGTCGTAGAACACCCACTCGGGGGCGCCCTCGCGCTGCGCGATGGAGGTGCGGAAGGTGTCGTCGGTCTTCCAGAAGTCGAGCACCTCCTCCTCGATCTGCGGGAAGCGGGGGCTCGGCGCCACAGTGGCGGCCTGGTCGGCGGCGGGTCCGAAGGAGGAGCGCGGGTAGGTCATCGTGTCTCGCAGTGGTCGTCGTGGCGGATGCTGCTGCGAGGACGACCCTCGCGGACCGCGGTACCACCTCGCGTGCCGCGCCGTGCGACGCGACCACTCTCACTGCGGCTGTGACGGGCCTGCCCCGCTCGGTTCTACTGAGCCACGGCGCGGGGCCGGGACCGTTCTTCCGAGAGCTCCCCGGTGATGGCCGGATCGATGCTCGTGCTCCCAGTGTACGCGGATGCGGCACCCCGGGACCACGGCATCGGGTCAGGGGCGCGCGGTACCGGCCGCGGCCAGGAGCTCGCGCGTGAACGGGTGTCGCGGCGCGGCGAACACCTCGGCCGTCGTGCCCTGCTCGACGATGCGCCCGTCCTGCATGACCAGCACCTCGTCGGCGATGGCGCCCACCACGTCGAGGTCGTGCGAGACCAGGACCATCGTCAGCCGTCGCTCCCGCTGCAGCCGCGCCAGCAGCCGCAGCACGCGCTCGCGCACCGAGGGGTCGAGCGCGGACACCGGCTCGTCGAGCACCAGCACCTCGGGGTCGGCGGCGAG